>NZ_PIZM01000005.1 GCF_002835465.1 Psychromonas sp. psych-6C06
GGGGCGGGAGGTGGGCCGTTTCCTGTCCCGACCTGGCCCGGTAGCGAAGGACGGAATCAAAAACCCATGAAAGCATCTAAGCGGGAAGCGAGCCTCAAGATGAGTTCTCACTGGAACTTTAAGTTCCCTAAAGGGCCGTTGGAGACTACAACGTTGATAGGCAAGGTGTGTAAGTGCAGTAATGTATTGAGCTAACTTGTACTAATTACCCGTGAGGCTTAACCATACAAACTCTAAGAGTTTTGTGTACCAAGACGAGTCGAAAGACTATAAGAGAAATGCTTGCGAAGCATATTTTACGAAAACATTGCAAAGATTAAGAACGACGAAAAAACATTAGCTTTTCTAATTAATTTTTTTGTTTGGCGACAATAGCGCTGTGGTCCCACCTGATTCCATTCCGAACTCAGTAGTGAAACGCAGTTGCGCCGATGGTAGTGTGGGGTCTCCCCATGTGAGAGTAGGTCATCGCCAAACGCCCAATAACAACCCCCTGTCGAGTTAGTTCCCGACAGGGGGTTTTTATTGCCTACGATTTATGTTGAGCTACGGAGAGAATAGGGCGAATATCGCGACAGCGATGTTTCACGAGCTTCGGGCCTCTGCGACGACTTCCATCGCCAAACGGCTAATACGAAAAATCCCTGTTGACTACGTCAGCAGGGATTTTTCGTATTATGGATTTTAAAAATCAAGCATAGCTAAGTGCTTGCCGTAATTGGACAGAAAGAAATGATTAATAATCATTTCTGAGATACTTTAATATTTAAGTGCACCATACGTATAGTGAGAGTAGGGCGGATATCGCGCCAGCTATGTGGTACGAGCTTCGGGCCTCTGTGACGACTTTCCATCGCCAAACGCCTGATACGAACAATCCCTGTTGACTAGGTCAGCAGGGATTTTTTCGTTTTATGCATTTGATAAATGAAGACCTACTCTCACATGGGGAAAGGTGAACAGCACTGCCGTAGGCAGTAGCTTTAATTGGACAGAAAGAAATGATTAATAATTATTTCTGAGGTGCTTCAATATTCAACTACACAATGCGTATAGCAATAGAGCGAATATTTACTTAACCTAAGTCTAATTCTTCAAATTATTTCATTTTCATTCTGTTTACAATTCCCCTATGAAATCGCTATGGTATGATAGATGCACTATTAACATTTAACGAGACTAAAATGACTACGCTACAAAATGAAAATATCCACATTCAATCAGAAACTGTTTTAATAACCCCAGCTGAGCTTAAAAAGCAACTACCTGCTTCTGAAAATGTGTATCGATTTATTAATGAGTCTCGTGAAATAGTTGCTAATATTGTGCATAAAAATGATCCTCGTTTTTTAGTCATTTGTGGACCTTGTTCTATTCACGATATTGAAGCAGCCAAAGAGTATGCTCTTAAATTAAAAGCATTACATGATGAGTATAAAGACACTTTATATATTGTAATGCGCGTGTATTTTGAAAAACCACGTACTACAGTCGGCTGGAAAGGCTTGATCAATGACCCACATATGGATGATTCATTTGACATAGAAACAGGCCTTAAAAAAGCACGTGAACTTTTATTGTTCATTGCTGAGCTTGGTCTTCCAATTGCTACGGAAGCTTTAGATCCAATTAGCCCTCAGTATCTTGGAGATTTATTTAGTTGGGCTGCTATTGGCGCTCGAACAACGGAGTCTCAAACACACCGTGAAATGGCGAGCGGGCTTTCTATGCCAGTTGGTTTTAAAAATGGTACAGATGGTAGCTTATCAACGGCGGTTAATGCGATGCAATCGGCAGCTTCTCCTCATCGTTTCATGGGAATTAATCAATTAGGTCAAAGTGCGCTATTGCAAACTGCGGGTAATAAGGACGGTCATGTTATTTTACGTGGTGGTGGCGGTAAGCCAAATTACGATTCATTAAATGTAAAACTTGCAGAACAAGCTCTTGCAAAAGCTTCAGTAGAACAAGTTGTTATCGTAGATTGTAGTCATGAAAACTCCAATAAAAATCATGAACTACAACCTTTAGTTGCTAAGGATGTCTTCCACCAAGTTATTGAAGGCAATACATCAATCATCGGTATTATGCTAGAAAGTAATATTAATGCAGGTAACCAATCTGCTGATCTTCCTGCTGAAGATCTTAAGTATGGTGTTTCAGTGACAGATGCTTGTATTGATTGGGCAACGACAGAAACATTACTTGCCGATGCGACTAAATTATTAGCTAATAGCCTTAATAAACGATAAGAAGATACTTTATGCCTTTAAGCAAATTAAGAGATAAAATTGATGCCGTAGATCAACAGATAATTGATCTTTTAGCTGAGCGCTTAGGATTAGTAGGTGAAGTTGGTGAGGTAAAAACAAAGCATGGCTTACCTATTTATGTACCTGAACGTGAAGCTGCAATGCTTGCTAAGCGACGTGCTGAAGCAGAATCAAAAGGGGTTCCTGCTGATCTTATCGAAGATATTTTACGCCGTACTATGCGTGAGTCTTATGCAAGCGAAAATGAAACTGGATTTAAAACAGTCAATCCCAATATGAAGCGTATCGTTATCATTGGCGGTAATGGCTTATTAGGTAAACGTTTTGTTGAGATGTTTGAGCTTTCTGGTTATCAAGTTGATGTACTTGGTCGCGCTAACTGGGAGCAGGCTGAACAAATCTGTAGCAAAGCAGGGCTGGTGATTGTTGGTTCTCCGATTGATGTTACTGAAGATGTTATCAAGCAACTTACCTATTTGCCGGAAGATTGTATTTTAGCTGATATTACCAGTGTTAAAGATGCACCACTAAAAGCGATGCTTGAAGTTCATAAAGGGCCTGTGGTTGGCTTACATCCAATGTTTGGTCCTGATATCTCAAGCTTTGCAAAGCAAGTTATTGTTTACTGTGATGGCCGTGGTGAAGAAAAGTACGGTTGGTTAATTGAGCAGATGAAAATATGGGGATCACACCTTTATAATGTAAAAGCGCCTACTCATGATGAGTCAATGACGCTTATTCAAGCACTACGTCACTTTACTAGTTTTGTTTATGGTATACATCTTCAAGAAGTTGATGCTGACTTAGAGCAACTGCTTGATTTAAGCTCACCAATTTATCGTTTAGAGTTGGCTATGGTTGGCCGTTTATTTGCGCAAGAGCCTGCTTTATACGCAGATATTATTTTATCGCAGAAAGGTAATCTTGATATGATAAAGCGCTACCATAAGCATTTCTCTGATGCGATAGAGTTATTAGAAAATGCTGATCGTGATGCGTTTATTAAGCGTTTTGAATCTGTAACAGATTGGATGGGCGATTACTCTAAGCTATTTTTAGATGAAAGTCGTGTTATGTTACAACAAGCGCATGATAACCGTCATTATGAGGATAAATAGTTTCATAAACTAATCTTATAAAACCGAAAAAGGAGCTAATTAGCTCCTTTTTTCCTTTTATATAAATGCCTACTTATTTAAGCAGCAAACTCTTTGTTAAGTTTGATTTCAGCATCAGAAAGAATTTCTACTTCTGGCTCTTCAATAGGTTGCCCAGAAATTTCGCCATTACGACACATATCTTTACCGTTATTTTTAGCTCGATTCGCTTCAGATTTGTGTAAGTGTTTATTTAATTGACGTTCGATTTTTTGGAATAATTGACCGATAGCAACATAAAGATCATCATGCTCAGCATGTGCGAAGACTTTACCATTTGGTACACCGATTGTTGCTTCAATCTTAACGCCTTTAGGCTCTTTGGTAATAATGCAATGTGGTTTGATTAGTGGGATTTGTAGTTTTTCTAACTTTTCGAAACGTTCCTCTACTTTGGTGCGCATTGTGTCAGTGATAGTAATTTGTTTGCTTGTAATTTCAATTCTCATATAAGACACCTTTTGGTTATACACTCATTGTGTTCATAAATAGATTAGGCTTTTTTATTAACTTTAAAAGTGACTTTGATCACACTTTTGTCTCTTTGATCACTTTGTAAAATTTTTTTTGACCTAAGTACATTTTTGTTAACTTTTAAAAAAGATTGCTTGTCCAATCTTGTAAGTTAGTCCATTCTTGAATGGATAAGTTCCCTCACAACCTCTCTTTTTTTTCTTAAAAAACTTTTATTCATGCTCTGTTTTGTTATCGTTACTATTCCTCTTTATTGATAGTGAATGCCCCATGCGTTTTGAATACACCGTTAAGCTTAAACCCCTCTTAATGTTTTGCATCCTTTCATTGCTCTGCTTTTATTCCACTGCCTCAAGCTGGTCATACGCACTTAGCATGTATGGAGATGTGAAATATCAATCAGACTTTACGCATTTTGATTATGCTAACCCTGATGCGCCCAAAAAAGGCTCCTTTAAACAGGCGACAATTGGTAGTTTTGATTCCTTAAATCCATTTATTGTTAAAGGTAATGCTGCAACGGGTATTTCCATGATTTATGACTCTTTAATTAAACAATCGAGTGATGAACCTTTTACCGGTTATCCCTTAATTGCCTCACAGGTAAAGGTTGCAGATGATTATTCTTCGGTAAGCTTTAAGTTAAATGAGCATGCCCGTTTTCATGATGGCGAAGCCATTCGAGCTAATGATGTGAAGTTTACTTTTGATCTACTTATTGAGAAGGGGGCTCCTCACTTTCGCTCTTATTATGCAGGTGTTAAAGAGGTTATCGTTGATAATCCATTACAAGTAACTTTTAACTTTCGTGAAAAAGGCAATAGAGAGTTACCTCTAATTATTGGCCAACTACCTATTCTTCCTGAACATTTTTGGAAAAATAAAAATTTTTCTAAGAGTGATTTGACCATTCCTGTTGGCTCCGGTGCCTATCAAGTGAAGTCTTTTAAAGCGGGAAAACGCATTACCTACCAACGCGTCAGTGATTACTGGGCGAAAGATCTTCCTGTAAATAAAGGCTTGTATAATTTCGAGTATATGATTTTTGATTATTATCGAGATGACGGTGTCGCCTTTGAGGCATTTAAGTCTGGTGCGTTCGATTATCGTTTAGAAAGCTCTGCTAAACGCTGGGCTACTGGTTATAAAGGTGATCTTTTTAATGATGGAAAAATTATAACAGAAACAATTGCTGATAAATCGCCACAAGGTATGCAGGGTTTTTGGTTTAATTTGCGTAAAGATAAGTTTAAAGATAAGCAGGTTCGTGAGGCATTAACGCTGTTATTTGATTTTGAGTGGGCGAACAAAACCCTTTTTTATGGTGCCTACGCCCGAATTAATAGTTTTTATTCGGGCTCTGAGTTAGCGACGCAGTCGCACATTACAGAAGCAGAAAAGGCGTTACTGTTGCCTTATAAATCTCAGCTTGATGAAGCGGTATTCCAACCTTTTTCACTTCCTATTACAAAAGCAGATGGCGATGTGAGGAGCCAAATGCGTAAGGCTGTAAAATTGTTTGAAGAAGCTGGGTATCAGTTGAAAGATAGCAAGATGCAGGATAGCAATGGGAAGCAATTCAAATTTGAATTTCTATTGTACAGTAAAGACTTCGAGCGCGTCGTACATCCCTTTAGACAGAACTTACATCGTATCGGTATCAAGACGTCTATTCGTTTAGTTGATGTATCGCAGTTTGTAAATCGACTTAATAATTTCGATTTTGATGTCGTTTCACTGCGTAAAGGTCAATCTATCTCTCCGGGTAATGAACAACTCAGTTTTTGGGGATGTGATAGTGCCATGGAAGTCGGGACTTCTAATTGGGCTGGGCTTTGCTCTCCTGTTGTTGATCAACTTGTACAAAAACTCATTAACAGTCAAACACGTGATGAATTGGTGACTACAACTAAAGCGCTTGATAGAGTTCTACTTAATGAGTACATAGTGATCCCACAGTGGCACCTTCCTGCATACCGTATCGCATATTGGGATAAATATGCTCGGCCTAAAATTGCACCCGTTTATGATTTAGGTTTATCAACCTGGTGGTCAAAAGATGCTGAGGAGGCGCAATGAACAGTTATATTTTAAAGCGCCTGCTACTTATCATTCCGACTTTGCTAGGCATTATGACCATTAATTTTTTTATTGTCCAAATAGCGCCTGGTGGCCCTGTTGAGCAGGCAATCGCCCAATATCAGGGGATCGATGGTGGTAATACAAGCCGTATATCTTCTGGTACTAACAGTGAGATAAAAAGTAGTAACTCAGAAAGTAAATATCGAGGTGCGCAGGGGGTAGACCCTGAGTATATTGCTGCCTTAGAAAAACTGTATGGCTTTGATAAACCACTGATGGAACGCTATTTTTCGATGCTTTGGCGTTATGCCAAATTTGATTTTGGTGATAGTTTTTATCGTAACCAGAAAGTCACTGATCTGATTGTTGATAAAATGCCTGTTTCTATCTCTTTAGGCCTATGGACCACTTTGTTAGCGTACCTTATCTCTATACCGCTGGGCATTAAAAAAGCCACGTCACACGGTAGTCGCTTTGATATTTGGAGTAGTACCATCGTTACTGTTGCTTATGCAATTCCTGCTTTTATTCTTGCTATTATGCTGATTGTTGTATTTGCAGGAGGCTCTTATTTCGATTGGTTCCCTTTGCGAGGTTTAGTCTCAGATAATTTCGATAGCCTTAGTGTATGGGGTCAAATCAAAGACTATTTTTGGCATTTAGCGCTCCCTATTTCTGCCTCTGTTTTAGCAAGCTTTGCAACGCTAACGATGCTGACTAAAAACTCTTTTCTTGATGAAATTCACAAACAATATGTGATCACGGCGCGCGCAAAAGGTTGCTCACAAAGTCGCATTCTTTACGGACATATTTTTCGTAATGCAATGTTATTAGTGATTGCCGGTTTACCCGCTGCTTTGATCGGCATTTTCTTTACTGGCTCTATGTTAATAGAGGTGATTTTTTCACTCGATGGCTTAGGCTTACTGGGTTTTGAATCGGTGATTAACCGAGACTATCCTGTAATATTTGCCTCTCTATATATTTTTACCTTGGTGGGGTTAGTGTTGAAGTTGCTTAGTGATATTAGCTATACCTTGATTGATCCACGCATTACCTTTGAGGGGAGATAGCATGTCATTATTAATGAGTTGGCAGAAAATGCGACGTAACCCTGTAAATGCAGATCGTTGGCAACAGTTTAAGCAAAATAAACGGGGTTATTGGTCGTTATGGATCTTCTCTATTCTTTTTCTATTAAGCCTTGTTGCAGAAGTCTGGATAAATGATAAACCGATCATGGTGTCCTATCAGGAGCAATGGTATTTTCCAATTATTGAAGATGTCACAGAAGATAAACTCGGTGGTGACTTTGATATTGTTACCGATTATCGCGACCCTTACATGGTTAAACAGATAGAAAAAAATGGCTGGATTGTATGGCCATTAATACCTTTCTATTATGACAGTATCAACTTTGAATTAACCCAAGCTGCACCATCACCACCCGACCAAATAAATTATCTAGGTACCGATGATCAGGGACGAGATCTGCTAGCTCGACTTGTTTATGGGTTTCGTATCTCGGTTCTCTTTGCGTTAACACTAACCTTAGTGAGTTCTGTTATTGGTATTATTATTGGTGCTATTCAGGGCTATTATGGCGGAAAAATAGATCTCTTAGGGCAACGTATTTTAGAGATATGGGAAGGGTTGCCAATGTTATTTATGTTGATTATTTTAGCCAGTTTTGTTGAGCCTACTTTTAGCTGGTTATTAGGGTTAATGATTTTATTTAGTTGGCCAAGTCTTGTTAGTGTTGTCCGTGCTGAGTTTTTACGTGGTCGCCACCTGGAATATGTTAAAGCTGCGAAAGCACTCGGCGTAAAAGACAGCAAAATAATGTTCAAACATATTCTCCCTAATGCCATGATAGCCACACTCACTTTTATGCCATATCTATTTACAGGGGCGTTGACTACGTTAACCTCATTAGACTTTTTAGGTTTTGGCTTACCGCTTGGCTCTGCCTCACTTGGTGAGATGGTTGCGCAGGGTAAAGATAACTTACATGCTCCGTGGATTGCCTTTACTGCATTTATCTCATTATCGACTATTTTAGTGTTACTTGTTTTTATTGGTGAAGCAACACGTGATGCATTTGACCCAAGGAAAACAGCATGAGTATGAGCCCGTTATTATCGGTTGATAATTTAAGTGTGAGTTTTGCTGATAAGCAGATTGTAAAAAATATCAGTTTTCAGCTCGATCGCGGTAAAACGCTCGCTATTGTAGGTGAGAGTGGTGCAGGTAAGTCGTTACTCGCTCAGTCTATTCTACAATTATTACCCTATCCGCATGCTCATCATCCTACGGGAGAGATAACACTATGTGGTGAACCCCTTGTTGGCAAAGGTGATCGTGTTTTAGAGGCAATTCGGGGTAACAAAGTAGGCATGATCTTTCAAGAGCCAATGACCTCACTAAACCCTCTTCACACAGTTCAGAAGCAGATAGCAGAGACTTTACTTATTCATAAAGGCTTAGCGGGTAAACAGGCTGTTGAGCGTACACTAGAGTTATTAACTTTGGTTGGTATCGATGACCCACAAAGTCGCTTAAATGCTTATCCTCATGAGTTGTCGGGCGGACAACGACAACGTGTCATGATTGCAATGGCATTGGCTAACGAACCAGAGCTATTGATTGCTGATGAACCTACTACGGCACTTGATGTCACCATTCAGAAGCAGATATTAGCCTTGTTAAAGTCGTTACAGGAAAGTTTAAACATGGGGATCTTATTGATAACCCACGACTTACATATTGTTAAAAGTATTGCCGATGATGTCCTTGTTATGCGCCACGGGGAAGTTGTTGAACTACAAGCTAAGCAAGCGCTTTTTGACTCGCCTAAAGAGGCTTATACGCAACTGTTATTAGATGCTATTCCGCGTGGAGAGATGCCTGCTCTTGCAGAGTCTGAAATGTTATTGAGTGCAGACAATATTTGTGTTTCCTTTCCACTTAAAAAGAACTTTTGGGGGAAAGTCACGCATACTTTAGATGCTGTAAAAGGAGTGAGCTTACAAATCCATAAAGGTGAAACGGTTGCCATTGTTGGCGAAAGTGGATCGGGAAAAAGTACGTTAGCACAAGCGATTTTACAGCTGGGTAAAAGCCGTGGCAAAGTGGTTTTTTTAGGCGAGCAAATAGATAACATCGATCATCAAGCGCTACAAAGATTACGTGCTAAATTACAGATCGTATTTCAAGATCCTTTTGCCAGTTTAAGTCCGCGACTATGTGTTGGTGATATTATTGCCGAAGGGTTAGAGGTACATCAGCCCAGCTTAAGTACGCAACAGGTAGAGGATAAAGTCCGTGCGGTATTGTTGCGAGTCGGTTTAGACGAGCAAAGTATGTCACGTTATCCGCACCAATTTTCCGGCGGGCAAAGGCAGCGAATATCTATTGCGCGCGCACTGATTTTAAATCCGGAACTTATTGTTTTGGATGAACCAACTTCTGCATTAGATCGTAGTATTCAAAAACAAATATTAGCGTTGTTAATCTCATTGCAGCAAGAACTTGCATTGAGTTATCTGTTTATCAGTCATGATCTTTCTGTTGTTAAGGCTATCAGTCATCGAGTATTAGTGATGAAGTCTGGAGAGGTAATTGAACAGGGAACGACAAATGAGATCTTTAATGCAGCAAAAGAGCATTATACTCAAATACTATTATCTTCTGCGCTACCATAGTGTATTATTTTTTATTTATATTTTACTTTTAAGTGGGGTTTATGTTTAGAATTTTATTAGTTATGCTCAGCATTGTATTTTCATCAGCCACTTTTTCGCTATCTTTAAATCAACAAAGAACGTTATATAGCGATGCAAGGAGCTTGCAGGAGCAAAACAATTGGCAACAGGCGGATGAAAAGTTACAGATGCTACCAGATTACCCGCTTACTTACCTTCTTCAATATCAATCACTTAAAAATAACTTTTCAGTTTCTGATAAAGAAAAGATCAGTGCATTTATAATAAAAAATAAGCAGTATAAAATAAGTAATAAATTACAACGCGAATATATGTTTTATCTTGCTGGGCAACAATCTTGGCAAGCCTTTTTAGACTTTTATCCTGCATTACCACGTAGTACCAAACTCAAATGCTTTCATTTTCAAGCTAAAATGTCTCAAAATAAGCATGACCAAATTTGGCCCGACGTAAAAAAAGTATGGCTCTCTGGTTACTCTCAGCCCAATGCCTGTGACAGTGTTTTTAAATATTACTTAACACAGAAAAAAGTGTCACAGTCACTAATATGGCAACGCTTTCAACTTGCTCATCGTAGTAATAAAAAAGCGTTAATGAAATACCTGATAACCCTTATGGACGCTGATAATAAGGAGTTAGCAGGTCAACTTTATAAATTAAATCAATCGCCCCAAAAATTATCGCGTAGTTCGTTGTTTACGAGCCATGATCATGCCAGTTACCCTTTTTTAAAAGACATGCTTAAACGTCTAGCGAGAAGTGATATCAACCTTGCCATTCAAACTTACCAAATCTATGACAGTAAAGTTCCTTTTGTTTTTTCTGATGAAATTGAACTGAAGAAATACTTTGCTTCTAGAGTGCTAATAAAAAATAAACAGGGGCTATTGCCTTGGGTAGATAAAACGCTTCCTTCATTAGGGAGTGAGAAATTGATTGCGCAGCGTATTCGCTATGCGATTAAATACAATAATTGGCCTGATATTGAAAACTGGATCAATCAGCTACCACAGGAAGCGATTCATTCACCTACTTGGTTATACTGGCAAGCTCGTGTTTTGGAAGAGAAAGAACAGTTTGCACAAGCCAATAAGCTGTATCAAAAAATAGCCGGGGAACGAAAATATTATGGCTTTTTGGCTGCTCAAAAGTTAGGGCTTACTTATCAGCTTAATGCACAAATTGTCGAGCCTGAGGTCACGAGTTTACGTTATGTGCAAAAACAGCTAGATCATATTGAGGAGCTATATTTCCATCAATATATGAACTTGGTTAAACGTGAGTGGGAGTCTCTGTTAAAAGGGCGTGATATTGATGTACAGCGTCAACTTGGTTTATATGCCTTTGATAAAGGCTGGCCTCATCTTTCTGTACTGGCAAGTATTCGTTCTAAAAGTTGGGATGCGATTAATATACGTTTTCCTGAGGTAAAACCTGAACTTTTTTCTGAGAATGCAAATAAGTTTCAGGTTCCGACTAGTTATATCTATGCGATAACACGTCAAGAGAGTTCTTTTGATCAGTTTGCAAACTCCCCTGTAGGTGCAACGGGATATATGCAGTTAATGCCTGCAACTGCGAAGGAAACCGCACGTAAAATAGGGTTAAAAGAATATAAGAAGAAAGCACAGTTAACCGAAAGCGAGATTAATGTTGCATTAGGAACTGCGTATTTTGATAGTTTATTGAAACGGTATAAGGGCAATCGTATTCTTGCAACTGCTGCTTATAATGCCGGCCCAAATCGTGTTGATCGTTGGAAAAAAAATAAAAAAGGCAGAGATAATAAAGCGCTTAGTATGGATAGTTGGGTTGAAACGATTCCCTATAAAGAAACACGAAGATACGTTAAAAATGTTCTTGCTTACAATGTGATATATCAGCATATACAACAGCAGCCGATGGAGTTTTTTAATGAGAAGGAGCTTGGGGCGACCTACTAAACAATACTATTTTACCAGCAACTTGCTGGTGTTTGATTACTATCTTGGTCAATTGTTAATGTAGTACAACCTGTATCACTAAGTTGCAGTCCCTTCGCAACCGCTTGCATTGAGTAGGTGGTTGTGCCGGCAGAGGTAACGGTAAAGGTATAATAATCACTATTAGCCATTCCTAGTGCTGATTCATCATCAGAGTAATTGGGGTTTAATATATGCAAGCTAGTTTGTTTTAGTTGCGCTTTAATAAGCTCGGTTTTTGCATCACCACGGCGCGCTTCTAACATATAGTTTTGATATGACGGATAAGCAATACTGCCAAGAATCCCCATAATCGCAATGACAATTAATAGTTCAATTAATGTAAAACCGGTCAGCGTGATCTTATCCATTTCATTTACCTTATAGCTTATTTGACTATTATGATATTCACTGAGTGTAGATCTTTATTCCTTAACGCACCTCATTTATTTATGCCTTAAGCTAAACTTAAACCCCAGAGGCAAGTTATAGATTGTATATAAATTATTCTATGTGTATTAATGCATACAATAATCAACTATTCACTATTCTTTTACCTCGCTTACGATTTATAGCAAATCCACTAAATAACTAATCAATCTTACTGGTTAAAAGAAGCTATTTCAGCGTTAAAAATTTCGTAAAGGGAACAACCATTTGCATCAATTTTCGCCTTGAACTAACTCCTTTTTCCTACGTAACATTTGATCACTATATTAACGGAATTGGTATTATTTCCGCCAGTTGGGACAAAGGAGGCTAAGTTGCTCAATCTATTTATAAAAGGGTTCTCATTGATAGAGATGTTGGTAGCGATATTTGTGGTCGCTATTATTCTAACTATTGGTATGCCTTCATTTAAAGCGATGCTTGATGGGAATAGGCTAAAAGGTGGTAGTGACGCGCTTTATTTTATGCTTAGCCTAACCAAAACAGAGTCTATTAAGCGTAACAAAAATGTGTTTTTAAAAATAACCTCTGGTACGAATTGGTGTATTGGCGTTAACGAAGAGGATGCAAATTGTGATTGTAATACCAGCCCTTTCACCTGCGATGTCGCAGTGATTAATGCCAGCCAATATGAAGGGTTAACATTAAGCTCAACTTATGTTTCTCCTTTTTTCGACCGCGTAAGAGGGGGATTTAATGAGCCTGATAAATTGTTTACGCTTGAGTCTGATAGCAATACATCGGTTCAAATTCGCATTAATTTGCTCGGAGCTGTTCGCATGTGTGGTGTGGATGGGGTATTAGATTTATACCATTGTTAACTAATCGTTTTCCCCTATTACTACTTTAAGAGGGGGGGGGGTAATGGGGGGCTTGCGCTTAATTAAAAAGTTGTTTAATGACCTTCAATGTTTTATCCATTTGTTGACAGTCTGTAGGGGTAATAAATATAGTATCATCGCCGGCAATAGTCCCTAAGATCCCTTCTGTTTTACCGATAGAATCAAGTAAACGAGCAATCAGTTGTGCCGCTCCAGGGCTAGTCCTAAGAACAATAAGGCTATCATTACAATCAATATCAACGACTAAGTTTTTTAATGGGCTACTCGTTGTAGGGATGCCTAATTCGGCAGGTAAGCAATACACCATCTCACGTTTCGCATTACGAGTGCGTACTGCACCTGACTTACTCAACATGCGTGATACTTTAGACTGGTTAATATTATGAAACCCTGCTTCTTGTAATGCGTCAACTATCTCACCTTGCGAGCTAAGGCGTTCTTTTTTTAGTAACGTTTTGAAGAAATCCATTAATTCAGTTGATTGTTTCATGTAATATAACTCTGTAATGTATTTATGCGTATCATAATTAATATTATGCCATTTACAATAGATTATTTTGCAAAATAAGTGCATAACTATTCATTTATTTTCTAAATCGATTTAATTCTTACATTATTATGATGGTTAACGGTTTTTTAGTATTGGATATATGGATATGACCTATTTTTCTCGAACGTGTGGCTTATTGTGCTTTCTCTTTTTTTCAGGCTCTGTATTCTCGCTAGATATTAGTAAAAATATGCCTGTTAATTTTGTCACCGAAGCTAACTATTATCCCTTTGAATACCTTGATGAGTTAAAGCAGATCCAAGGCTTTGATATTGATATTGCTAATGCCGTCTGCCTAAAAGCTAATTTATCTTGTAAGTTTTATAATCAAAGCTTTGATAGCTTACTATTGACCTTACAATTTGGTCGATTTGATGCAGTGATTGCCGCCCTTGATATAACAGAATCCAGAAAAGAGAAAGTAGACTTCTCAAATAGTTATTATAGATTCCCTCCTGTTTTTGTTAGTACCACTAATAGTAAAGAGGCATTTTCTATTGTTGGGAAGTTTATCGGTGTGCAATCTGATTCATCTAACCACCATTACTTAATAAAGCATGCTAAAAAAAATAGCTTTATTATCTCTTATCTTTCTTCAACTAAAGCTTTTTCAGACTTGCGAAATGGAAAAATAGATGTGGTTTTTGCTGATCACGCAGTCGTAGATGATTTTCTCTCTAAGCGTCAAAATAACGACAAGTTTTCAGTGATGCAAACTGAAGATGTGTTCTTGGATAAGTTTTCGGCAGGTTATGGCATAGCTGTAAAAAAAGGCAATATGGCATTATTAGAGCGTATTAATTATGGCTTGGCGAAAATAAAAGAAGATGGCACTTATCAAACAATTTATGATCGCTACTTTGAGAGTAATAAGTAAATTAATAACAGAAAAATAACACTATTATTGAAATGTTATTTACTTCAATTTCTGGAAGTTAATTGTTTGAAATTATAGTGAATTAGCTATTTAACGTCGCCATTTAATAAATCTAATATCTTTAACTGCCGACAAGTCGATCTTAGTCATACAAATTATCCATTACACTCAACATCGCTCACAATTATTTAACATTTTTTACACAAACTTTTAATTTGGATTAAGCTGATTTTGTGTCCTTAAATGTTAAATAACTATTTCGGAGTGTGTTATGAAAGTTGCAGTACTTGGTGCCGCTGGCGGTATTGGTCAAGCCCTAGCTTTATTATTAAAATTAGACCTTCCAGAAAATTCAGAGTTATCCCTTTATGATGTTGCACCTGTAACTCCAGGTGTTGCAAAAGACCTTAGCCATATACCTACTAGTGTAAAAGTGACAGGTTTTGGCGGCGATGATGCAAGCCCAGCATTAGAAGGTGCTGATGTTGTACTTATTTCAGCCGGTGTTGCGCGTAAACCCGGTATGGATCGCAGTGATTTATTTAACATTAATGCCGGCATAATTAAAACGCTGGTGGGTACTGTTGCTAAAGTTTCGCCTGAAGCATGTATTTGTATTATTACTAATCCAGTTAATACGACGGTTGCTATTGCTGCAGAAGTATTAAAAGCCGCGGGTGTTTATAATAAAAATAAATTATTTGGAATTACAACTTTAGATGTTATTCGTGCTGAAGAGTTTATTGCTGACTTGAAAGGTTTACCTGCAGAGCATGTACGTGTGAACGTTATCGGTGGACACAGTGGAACAACCATTCTGCCGGTTTTATCACAGGTACAGGGCGTTGAATTTACAGAGCAAGAGGTCATTGAGCTAACAGAACGTATTCAAAATGCTGGAACCGAAGTTGTAAATGCTAAAGCTGGTGGAGGTTCTGCGACGCTTTCAATGGCACGTGCTGCCTCTGTGTTTGGTATTCGATTAGTACAAGCATTACTAGGTAAGCAAGGCATTATTCAAAATGCCTACGTGGATGGAGGAAATGCTTGTTCTCCTTTCTTCACACAACCATTATTACTCGGTATAAATGGTATTGAGCGTGTCTTACCCTTTGGCGAGTTAAGTGAATTTGAAGAGAAAAAGAAAGGTGAGATGCTAGCTGTATTACATGATGATATTCAGAAAGGGATTGATTTCGTAAAAAATAGCTAACAATTCATTACTCTTCATCGAAAAAACCAGCAATAGCTGGTTTTTTTATGTCTATACTTTAATTTTAATGATGTAAGGAGAGTCTATGAAAGTTTCAGATGTGATGACTACACGGGTTGTTAAAGTTGATATGGATGATCGCTTGACAGTTGTTAAAGAGATTTTAGACAGTGCTCCCTTTCGTCACCTTCTTGTTATCGAAGATGAAGAGTTACAGGGGGTAATAAGCGATCGTGATCTATTACGGTGCCTTAGCCCATTTATTGGTACTGATGCTGAATCGGTCCGAGATACAAAAACCATTGATCAGCGTGCACATCAGGTGATGACGAGATCGCCAATTACTGTTAACAGTGATACGTTAATTCGCGAAGCATTATTATTAATGCTTGAGCATACTATCGGTTGCTTACCGATAGTTGATGAAGGCGAGATCGTTGGAATATTTACCCTACACGATGGATTGCGTGCGCTGTTAGACAATTAGACTATAAGAAATTAAATTTTATTGTTTTAACTCCTTCTTATATTTCTTTATAGTGTTCGCTTTCAATCTGCTCTGGGCTCTCAAATGGATTACTTACCAATTTTTACCAAATTAGAAAATCGACCTTGTCTTGTTATTGGTGGTGGAGAAATTGCACTTCGCAAAGTACACCTATTATTAAAGGCCGGGGCAGATGTCACTGTTTGCTCTTTAGCGTTCCATGCAAAGTTACTAGAAAAAGCTGATGCTAAGCAGGTAAAAATAATTAAAGGTACGTTTAGCGATGAGCTATTAGATAATAAATGGTTAGTTATCGCCGCTACCAGCGATAAAGAGGTTAACCAACATATTGCTGAATGTGCAAATAGTCGCCAAATCTTGGTGAATGTGGTTGATAACCCTGTATTATCAAGCTTTATTATGCCTTCTATTGTTGACCGCTCTCCAATTATTGTTGCTATCTCAAGTGGCGGTAAAGCTCCGGTTTTAGCGAGACTTATTCGTGAACGTTTAGAGTCATTATTACCGATGCATATCGGCCGTTTAGCGACTATTTCGGGGGAGTTTCGTCATCAAGTTAAGAAAACACTTAAAAGTGTTTCCTTACGACGTCGTTATTGGGAAAAATTATTTGGTAATGGGCAACTTGGACAACTACTCCAGAGAGGCCAAACAGATAAGGCAATTGCATTAATGACCCAAAGTTTAACCGAAGAGGTTGCTAAAGGTGATGTTGCTTTAGTGGGAGCTGGGCCAGGCGATCCTTCTTTATTAACATTAAAAGCATTGCAGCTTATGCAACAAGCTGACGTGGTGCTATATGATCGTCTTGTTTCCTCTGAAATTTTAGATTTAGTGCGACGTGATGCTGATCTTATCTCCGTAGGTAAAGAAGCGGGTAATCATGAAGTAGAACAGTCTCGTACTAATGAAATGTTAGTGGAGTATGCACTACAAGGGAAGAAAGTAGTTCGGCTAAAAGGTGGAGATTCATTTATTTTTGGCCGAGGAGGCGAAGAGCTTGAAGAGCTCGTTGCTTCTAATATCGATTTTCAAGTCGTACCGGGTATTACCGCCGCTTCTGGCTGTAGCGCCTATGCTGGTATCCCATTAACGCACCGTGATTATGCTCAATCTGTTACGTTCGTGACAGGGCATCGTAAGCAAGATGGGAAACAATTAGATTGGAAAGCATTGGCGATTAAAAATCAAACCTTAGTTGTTTATATGGGGCTTATTCAAGCAGAAGAGATACAACAACAGTTATTACATTATGGGCGTGGAGCTGAAACACCTGTTGCGCTAATTAATAAAGGTACAACCGCTGATCAGCATGTTGTTATCGGTAAGCTTGATGAATTATCGCAATTAGGAGGTGGCTTAAAAGGGCCAACACTAATAATAATTGGTGAAGTGGTTTGTCTTGCGGATAAATTATCTTGGTTCAATCCTGAGCAGGGGCATAAACTATCAAGGGATCCCTTCTTGGTTAACCTTGCTTAGTTATACCAAACGAAATAAATCGCTGAACTATTTTACTGGTTAAAGCAACTTACCTCTTCGTTGAAGCTTTCGTAAAGAGAGCAATCATTTACGTCTCGAGTTAAGTCACTTTTCCTACACAAAATTTAGATCACACACTTATACCAAATCCATTAAATAACTGATCATTTGTACTGGTTAAAAGGAGCTATCTCTGTGTTAAAAGTTTTGTAAATAGAACAACTATTTACTGTAACTTTCGCCTTGTGATACCTCCTTTTTCCTACGTAAAATTTGAACACTATATTAGTGGAATTGGTATTAATTCGATTGGTATTATATAAATGGAATGAGAAAGTGAGCTTGTTTTGCGTAGGAAATTTAAGCTATCAAGGTGTTAATGCAAAAATTAGTTATTCATCTTTGAAAACTCACAACACCAGTAGTGGAAGTTATAACAAGTAAGGCTTATCACCTTTGGTGTTACATAAATTGCTGGAAGGGGGTTGAAAAGGGGCTATAGTCGGTCGTTAAGCCCGTTCTATATCAATAAATAATGTTTAACTTCATTGTGAAATAATGGGGGCAATGAAGTTAAATTAAAACGTTACTGGTTATAGCGGTATTAAATTTTTGTCGCTCTACGTAAACTAAATCCTATCAATGCCAGTGCAAATATAGCTAACATTGTTGGTGCTGGTACAGAGCGTTTAACTAACATTGTGCTTTGAGCACTATCACCATTAGCTGTATATGAGTTTGAATAATTGTAGTTATCATAGATATTCACTACATCATTGTTATATAGATCGAAAAGCGCTCCAGTCCACTCTAGCATATGGACATTGCTTAACCCGTCGGTGCCTAAAAACCAACCTACAGAAGAGTTATGTTCGATTGCAGTACCCTCGTATTTAGTGGTGTTTTTTCCCATAATATCGAATAGTTCAGTAAAAACACTCCCATTAACGCCTTGTCCATCTTTGGCATAAAGCTGCCCTATGCCGTATTCATTTCTATTTTCATAATCTGCACCTAAGCCTAAGAAAGCATTGCTCCACATCGTGAAAACTTGATCCTTACTGGCTAAAGACCACCCTTGGTATTCTCCGCCTTGGCCAAGCTGTGAAGCAACATAGTTATAGCTTTTGCCATTGTTGATGCCAAAGTCCATCCACTCTAACCCAGTCGAGGTATCGATAAAGCTATTATTGTTGGTATCAGTAATAACAACAGCTTGGACGGTAACAGACAGGAGTAGAGCTGAGCTGGCTAACCCTATGTTTAAGCATTTAAAAATCATTGAGTGTCCTCATATTTTGTTTGTATTTCTTGGACAGGCGTCGTAATAGATACAGCAATTAACATGCCACGATAATAATTCTTAATAAGTTCAATAAGATATAAAGTGCAGTGTTTTCTATTTTGCCTTTTAGTGTAAGTAAAGTCGACATATTGTCAAAATATTAACCAATGAAGTTATCAGGGGCTATTGATCTTCGTTGTTTGAATGTTGTTAAACACTGCGCGTTTTTAGCAAGGTAGGCGGAATGTAGCTTGGTCATTCTAAGTGAATTTCGTCTAACGGATAGTAAAAGGTCTTTTCGTTTTGTATTGCCTACTGTTTGGCATAGTCAAATAGAGCAAGGGCATAGCGTGTTGAATTCATAAAGCAACATTTATTGACCATTTTTACTGCGTTTTCGCCTACTGATGTAGAATAATAGCTGGGCATAGACTCAGCCTTGTATAACAGCAAAGTGGTTCTTTATCTTGCATTGTTTGCTATTGACGTAGTCAACTGCGGCCAATAGCCAACAAATTGTTGCAAAAATAAACTCGAAAGTTCAACAGACCCTATTAATACCAAATCCACTAAATAACTGATCAATCTGACTGGTTAAAAGAAGCTATTTCAGCGTTAAAAATTTTGTAAAGGGAGCAACCATTTGCATCAATTTTCGCCTTGAACTACCCCCTTTTTCCTGCGTAATATTTGATCACTATATTAGCGGAATGGTATAAGGCCAAAAGCACTGTTCAAATTAAGGAAGTGTTAAACTATCGGCGCTGTTATGCATTGTTATGAGTGATTAGTGGGATAACAATCTCATTGAGTATGTGTGCAAAAGCTTGCGTTGAAAAAGTGATTTATTTCAGATCCAAAGATGACTTAATTGGCATTCCCTTTACGAAAGTTTTAACGAAGAGGTAAATTATTTTAACCAGTAAAATAGAACGGCTATTTATTTCGCCGGGAATACCGTTAGTAGCCATGAAAAACAGCTTATTAACTTCATTATTTTGAAAACAGGGTAATGAAGTTAATGATTAAAACTATCTGAGTAATCGTATTTGGTTAATACAATCGCTTAGCGACGTGCTTGACGACGAAAGCGCAGGCCGATTAAGGCTAATGCGAAGATAGCTAGGGTTGCAGGTGCAGAGACAGTGCTACGCACAAGCATGGTGCTGCGCTGTTCATAGGACCTGTTAAGGTTAGAATCGTAATTATTGTTATCATAAATGTATGCAATATCATTTCGGTTAAGGTCATAATAACTACCTGTAAATTCTTGTTTATATACGTAACTTAACCCGTTATTGCCTGCAAACCAAGCAAGGTTATAATTATACTCGTATGGTGTACCTATGTTATAAGCTATATTACTAC
This sequence comes from Psychromonas sp. psych-6C06, assembly GCF_002835465.1. Lineage (NCBI taxonomy): Bacteria > Pseudomonadati > Pseudomonadota > Gammaproteobacteria > Alteromonadales > Psychromonadaceae > Psychromonas > Psychromonas sp. psych-6C06. The sequence continues at coordinate 20,248 of NZ_PIZM01000005.1, forward strand.
CCATCGCATCAAAGGTCTCGCTAAACACACTGCCACTTACTCCATAACCATCACTAACATAAAGTTGCCCTGTTCCGGAGTGATTGGCATTTTCATCGCTTGCACCTAAGCCTAAAAATGCATTAGCCCACATTGTGTACACTTGCTCTTTGCTGGCCAGTGCCCAACCTTGATATTGACCACCTTGGCCGAGTTGTGAAGCCACGTAGTTATAGCTTTGGCCATTATTAATACCAAAGTCCATCCACTCCAAACCCGTTGAGGTGTCGATAAAGCTATCATTATTGGTATCGGTTATCACACCCGCACTAGCGCTGAATGCAATAAATAAAGTCAAAGCGCTTAACGCAGTGGTTAACATTTTTAATGTCATAAAATATCCTTATTTATTTTTATTATTTCAATTTAAGTTGTTTATTGTAGAAACCCATTTTTAAAGTGAAGCTTATGCTGATGGCTATATGCTATAGCGCTTTACACTGTAAAACTGAGTTAAGAGCAATATTTATGCCATAAAAATTATCAAGAATAATTTCAGCAGTTTATAAAGTGCGCTTACTTTTAAGGTGTTATTAAAGTTTTCTTGTGTAAATTTACTCGACGCTTTTAAAAAAGAGGGGGTAGAACTATTGCAGGCATTAAAAAAGCCGTAGTAGAAGTTAATCTATTACGGCTTTTAGAATGTGGTGGCCCCTCCCCGACTTGAACGGGGGACCTGACGATTATGAGTCGTATGCTCTAACCAACTGAGCTAAGGGGCCAAATTTGAGTTGCGATTATATAAGCTAGTCATTTTGCTGTCTAGCTTATGATTCGCTGTTTGCTGTTTTATTCAGCATAGTTCGCAAAATAATCTCGTAAAAACAAAAAACGCCTACCGAAGTAAGCGTTTTAAAGTTCAAAGACTCGTTAAATTACTCATCTAGGAAGCTACGTAATTGTTCGCTTCGACTTGGATGGCGTAGTTTACGTAATGCTTTCGCTTCGATTTGACGAATACGCTCACGGGTTACATCGAACTGTTTGCCAACTTCTTCAAGCGTATGGTCTGTATTCATATCGATACCAAAACGCATGCGTAATACTTTCGCTTCACGCGCTGTTAACCCTTCTAATACATCATTGGTTGCATTTTTAAGGCTTTCACTGGTTGCGCAATCAACTGGTAGTGCAATTGTTGTATCTTCAATAAAGTCGCCTAAGTGTGAGTCTTCATCATCACCGATAGGGGTTTCCATTGAGATTGGCTCTTTGGCTATTTTTAGTACCTTACGGATTTTATCCTCTGGCATCATCATACGCTCAGCAAGTTCTTCAGGCTGTGGCTCTCGACCCATTTCCTGTAGCATTTGACGTGAAATACGATTCAATTTATTGATCGTTTCAATCATGTGCACTGGAATACGAATAGTACGTGCTTGGTCAGCGATTGAACGAGTGATCGCTTGACGAATCCACCATGTTGCGTAGGTAGAGAATTTATAACCACGACGGTATTCAAATTTATCTACTGCTTTCATTAGACCGATGTTACCTTCTTGGATAAGATCTAAGAATTGTAAACCACGGTTGGTGTATTTTTTAGCAATCGAGATAACTAGACGTAAGTTCGCTTCTACCATCTCTTTTTTCGCGCGACGAGCTTTAGCTTCACCTACGCTCATATTGCGAGAGATCTCTTTTAAATTCGCAATAGTAAGCGCTGTTTCTGCTTCAACATTAATCATTTTACGAATACAGCGACGTAAATCTTCATCAAATTCTTTAATACGTGTCGCATAATCTGCTTCTGTTGCATAAATAGCATCTAGCCATGCTTCATTGGTTTCATTACCTTTGAATAGACTGATAAATGCTTTTTTAGGCATTTTATTTTGTTCAACACATATTTTTAATACTAAACGTTCTTGGGTGCGCACTGTATTCATTGATGCACGAATTGCTTTAACCATACGGTCAAACTGTTTAGGAATTAATTTAAATTGCTGGAAGAATTCTGCTTGCTCAGAAATTGCTAAACGAGTTTCTGCATGCGCACGTCCATTCTTAGCAATGGAATCTTCTACTATTTTATTGAGCTTGCGTAACTCAGCAAACTTCTCGGCAGACTCTTCTGGACAAGGACCTTTAGGGCCTTCATCTTCATCTTCAACCTCAACGGCGACATCGTCGTCTTGATCTTCTTCTTTAAGTTGAGTGTCAGTTAGTTCTGAACCGATATGTGTTGCGCTAACTGCTTGAGTCATCTCATCATTAGGATCAACAAAACCACTGATCATATCAGTTAGTTTCATCTCTTCGGCTTCGTAGCTATCCCAGTTGTCTAATAAGCCGGTAATTGTTGCAGGATATTCAGATACTGAGTTTTGTACCTCTTTGATTCCTTCTTCGATACGTTTAGCGATAACAATCTCACCTTCACGCGTCAGAAGTTCTACAGTACCCATTTCACGCATGTACATGCGGACAGGATCTGTAGTGCGGCCAATTTCAGATTCAACTGTCGCCAATACTTGTGCAGCAGCTTCTACTGCGTCTTCGTCTGCCGTATCGCTACTTTCTTCACCTAAGCTGATTTCATCTGCATCGGGTACTGTTTCGTATACTTTAATGCCCATATCACCAATCATTTGGATGATATCTTCAATTTGTTCTGGCTCAAAGATGTCTTGTGGTAAGTGATCGTTAACTTCGGCGTAGGTTAAAAAGCCTTTTTCTTTACCTTTGATAATAAGCTCTTTGAGCTGTGACTGAGGTGTTTGAGCCATAGATACCGTCCAAAATAGAGAGATAATATAGAAAAAAATGCAAGCGCCAGATTATACGCCTTAAAAGTATTTTTTTCCAGTTTGATTAATTTTGTTTTTGCTCACTAAGCAGTATGGCAAGTTGTTGTGTTTCTTGCGTTGTTAATGCTTCATTTGAGCGTGCTTTTTGTTTTAAATATTCAATTTCATTGTTTAGGTGGAGGTTGAGAAATCGCTCTAAAATATCGAGAAAAAGATCTTCATATTTGTCTTCCTGCACATCATTTTGCCATACGGCTAATTGATTCAATTGCTTGCTTTCTGGTGTTTCTCGCCAATGTTCAAGTAACTGACCTGTAGTTATATTGGGATTCACTCGGCAAATATCAAGGAGTGAATTTAATAAATTTAGCCCTGGGAGCTGAATTTCTTTAAATTCAGGGAATTCAGGTAGCCCATAAGCGATATTTGGGTGTTGCAAGAGGATAGAGATCGCTAAACGCATTGGTGTGGTTTTGTTTTTTACGGTTTTTTTCTCATCTCCTTGCTCTTTTGGTAATAGTTTTTGTAGTCCTTCTAACTCAATACCAAGCAGTTTAGTTAAACGTTCTTCCATCATTTGTCTAAAAATAGAGGTATTTAAACGGCTGATTAATGGAATAGCTAATTGTGCAAGTTTTGTTTTACTGTCACTGCTGCTCATATCAACCTGCGCTAGCAGTTGTTGAAATAAAAAATCCGAAAGTGGTAGGGATTGGCCTATTAAGCGTTCAAAGCTTTCTTTTCCCTCTTTTTGCACAAAACTGTCTGGATCTTCACCATCAGCTAAAAACATAAAACGTAGTGTGCGTCCATCTTGAATATAGGGTAGGGCATTTTCTAGTGCTCGCCAAGCTGCGGTACGCCCGGCTTTATCGCCATCAAAACAACACACAATTTCACTGCTATGTCGAAACAGGGTATGAATATGATCTGGCGTGGTCGCAGTGCCTAATGAAGCAACAGCATAATCGATACCATACTGCCAGAGTGCGACAACATCCATATACCCTTCAACAACAAGAATACGCTCAATATCTTTGTGTGCTTGTTTTACTTGATATAACCCGTATAACTCTTTTCCTTTATGGAAAAGTGGGGTTTCTGGTGAGTTTAAATATTTAGGCTCTTGATTATCAAAAACACGCCCACCAAAGCCAACAACTCTACCTCTACGGTCAAGAATTGGAAACATTAAGCGATCATTGAAGAAGTCATAACTGCCACCACTATCACGCAGTTTGATCATTCCAGCTTCTTGTAGTTGCTTATTTGTTTCAGTTGATCGAGAGAAACGTTTACAAATATTGTCCCAGCCTTCTGGAGCATAACCGATTTTGAAGTGTTTTGCCGTTTCGCCTGTTAATCCTCTTGCTTTAAGGTAACTAATTACTTTTTCGCTGTTTTTATGCTGTAACAATTGCTGTTGGTAATATTTGGCGATGTCATCCATCAGCAAGTATGAGTCTTTTCGGTCTATATAGGGCGCAGGCTTTCCGCCACTTTGAATGGATGCTTCTCTTGGTACTTCTAAGCCAAGTTGACCTGCTAGGGTTTCGATAGCATCTACAAACTCTAAGCCCTCATATTCCATAACAAAGGTCAGGGCATTGCCACTGGCTCCACAGTTAAAACAGTGATAGAACTGTTGTTTATCATTAACCGAAAAACTGCTGTCATTGTTACCATTATGAAAAGGGCAACGTGCGCGATACCCTCCCCCTTTTTTTTTCAGCTTTACTTGGCTATCGATTAGTTCAACGATATCTGTTCGTGCAATAAGATCATCGATAAAATTTTGTGGAATACGTCCAGCCATTAAAGAACCTTAAACTTGTATATGTAAAAAGAGAGAGTTTAAATTAGTGAACACAGCCATTGTAGTGTTATTTCACTACGCAGATAACGATTTAATCGATCAATTTTGTTCAGTTTGCAAGGTGTAAAGCTTATTCGCTTATTATACCAAACGAGATAAATAGCTGATCTATTTTACGGGTCAAAGCAACTTACCTCTTCGTTGAAACTTTCGTAAAAGGGAACAACCATTTACGTCAAGTTTAGCCTTGAGTTAAGTCACTTTTGCTACGAAAAATTTAGATCACAGACTTAATTCTATTGGTATTAGTCAAAATAAGTGAATACATTGAATCTGATCATTTTGTTTTTTGTGTTAAAAATATCGACCGTGATTATTGGCTCGCAAAACTTGACTGGCTTCATTTTTTAAAGACAAAAAAGCCCCAAACTTATCGCTAAGAGTGGGGCTTTTCTAATTCAAAACAGCGCTTGGTTTAAACTAAGCTAGCTCTTACGAGTGCGCTTACTTCGCCCATATCCGCTCGTCCTGAAATATCCTTTTTGAGTACGCCCATCACTTTACCCATGTCTTGCATGCCACTTGCTCCTGTTGACGCGATAGCTTGCTCGATTAAAGCTTTCACTTCATCAGAGGTAAGTGGTTGGGGCAGAAACTCTTGCAAGATAGCAAGTTCTGTCTTTTCAACATCAGCAAGATCAGCGCGACCTGCTTTTTCAAATTGAGTGATTGAATCTTTACGCTGTTTCACCGATTTAATCACAACAGCCGTCACTGCGTCATTATCTAGTTCAATGCGTTCATCAATTTCAATTTGTTTGATCGCAGCAAGCAACATACGGATTGTACTCAAACGAGGTTTATCCTTCGCTCGCATCGCGAGTATTTGTTGCTCTTTTAATTTTGCTTTTAAAGACATAATTAACCTTTTCTAAATCAATTGATTAGTAAAGGCGAACGCGGCGTGCGTTTTCACGAGAAAGTTTTTTCAAGTGACGTTTAACTGCTGCTGCTTTAGCGCGTTTACGTACTGTAGTTGGTTTCTCAAAGTACTCACGTTTGCGAGTTTCAGCTAAGATACCTGCTTTTTCACAAGAACGTTTAAAACGACGAAGTGCTACGTCAAATGGTTCGTTTTCACGAAGTTTAATTACTGGCATGTGCCTATTACCTTTATAGTTACGGTCGTAAAGCGACCAATGCATTTAAAATGGTGCGAGATTTTAATCCTATTTAGGGGGGAAAGTAAAGGATTACCGTAGTTAATTTACTTAAATACAATAAAAGTTTTGTGAAAGCCTTAATTGATACGAAAAAACAGGTAAACTACGCTTTTTTATTAACCTTCAAAAAGGAACGGCTCGCTATGCGAATTTTAGGCATCGAAACATCCTGTGATGAAACAGGCATTGCGATTTATGATGACCAATTAGGGCTACTTTCACATCAACTATATAGCCAAGTAGCGCTACATGCTGACTATGGTGGTGTTGTCCCAGAACTTGCTTCTCGCGACCATGTTCGAAAAACGATTCCGTTAATTAAAGAAGCATTAGCGCAAGCTAATTGCACTAAAGATGATATCGATGCAATCGCTTTTACCGCTGGGCCTGGCTTGGTCGGCGCTTTATTAGTCGGTTCATGCATTGGGCGTAGCTTGGCCTTTGCTTGGGGAAAGCCTGCTATTGCTGTACACCATATGGAAGGGCACCTACTTGCGCCGATGCTTGAAGATAATAAACCTGAATTCCCATTTTTAGCGTTGCTTGTATCTGGTGGTCATACTCTCATGGTACAGGTAGATAATATTGGTGAATACACTGTTTTAGGTGAAAGTATTGATGATGCTGCAGGCGAAGCTTTTGATAAAACGGCAAAGCTGTTAGGCCTTGATTACCCGGGTGGACCGCGCTTGGCTAAAATGGCAGAAAAAGGTGTCGCAGAGCGCTTTGTTTTTCCGCGTCCGATGACCAATAAACCCGGTCTAGATTTTAGTTTTAGTGGATTAAAAACGGCAACAGCGATCACGATAGCTCAGGAGGGAGATGATCCGCAAACACAGGCAGATATTGCACGTGCATTCCAAGATGCGGTAATTGATACTATCGCTATTAAATGTAAGCGTGCTCTTAAGCAGACGGGATTAAAACGCCTTGTTGTTGCTGGTGGAGTGAGCGCGAATACCTCTTTACGTGAACAATTAGCTATTTTAATGAAAAACAATGGAGGAGAAGCATTTTACCCGCGTAATGAGTTCTGTACCGATAATGGTGCAATGATCGCCTATGCGGGCATGCAACGTTTAAAAGCAGGGCAGTTTGAGCCTTTAGCGATTAAGGCAAAACCACGCTGGCCATTAGAGACACTAATCAGTGTTTCCACTTAAAAATTTGGTATAATAAGCATCAATTTTTTAGCTCTTAATATCTCTAAAGGGAAATATTTTTCAAATGAAAGATGATAAACAACTTAACACAGCTACACCTTACACAAATAATGTAGGTGTTTACCAGCACCCATACAAAGACGATGAAATTGATTTACGTGAGTTAATTAAGGTGATTTGGGATTATAAGTGGTTCACCGCTTTGATGTGTACCATTGCCATCATCGGCTCGGTTCTCTATGCGTTGAATGCGCAAGAGTGGTGGGTGTCAAAAGCCAAAGTTGTTGAGCCACAGTTAAATGATGTAGTGACATTGTACTCGCAGAGTAAGCAGGTAGGCGCTATTTTGAATGCTTCAAATAGTGGCACTAATCGAAATGAGATTAAAGAATTTTTGGGGCTTTTTGAGCCTGAAACTTTGTTTTCAATATTTACAGACTCTTTTAATTCATCATTAAATAAAAAGTTATTCTTAGTAAAGAATGAAACTTTTAACGAGTATTTAGCATCCAAAAACGTTGCGATCCCAACCGATGAGTTAACTGCAGAAAATCAATTAATTCGCGAAGCTTACCGTAAAGTTTTAAATGAATGGATGGCAAGCATTAGTGCTTCGCTTGATGCTAAATCGGGAGAGTTGACTCTCTCCTTTCGTAGTAATACCAAATCATCCTCTGCAAAACTTTTGAATGATTATATCGATTTTGTTAGTAAAGATGTAAAAGAGAACCAGTTTGATAAATTCCTCATCTTTGTCGATTCATCGAAGAAAGACTTAAGCGTATCTATTGATATTACTAAGAAAAGAGTAGAACAATCATTAGCGTTAATGTTAAAAAAGACAGAATATGCCTATCAAATTGCTTCACAGGCTGAGTTAGTGGATTATCAAACAAACCTTAATCCCAATAAAGAGCTGTTTGAGATAAATCTGGGTGAGAAAGCATTAAAAGCGAAAGTAGCTGTTTTAAAATCTATTACGGATTTGAGCTTAATCGATTCAAGTATTTCAGAGAAGCAGATCACTTTAGATTCATTAAATCAATTACAGTTTAGTGATGAGCGTTCTTTTTCACCTTTTCGCTATTTAGAAATTGTAGAGCCACCATTGGCGCGTGCTGCCCCTAAACGTGCTTTAATTGTTATTTTAGCGACGTTGTTAGCAGGAATGCTCTCTATTTTTATTGCACTGGTTCATTACTTTTTAACTAAAAAAGAGAATGATTAACTCGATAGTTATTACCCATAAAACAATAAACCCGCATTAAGCGGGTTTATTGTTTTATGGGGGGAATTATTTTATTTTTTTTCTTCTTTTAACCAAACTGCAACTTGCTTGGCAAAGTAGGTTAATACGCCGTTTGCGCCGGCACGCTTAAAGCACAGTAACGATTCCATGACACACTCTTTCTCCTTTAACCATCCATTATCAATGGCCGCTTTATGCATCGCATATTCACCACTGACCTGATAGGCAAAGGTCGGTACTTGTAGTTCTGTTTTAACGCGACGTACTATGTCTAAGTAGGGCATACCGGGTTTAACCATCACCATATCAGCTCCCTCTTCAATATCTAAGGCAACTTCATGTATTGCTTCGTCGCTGTTGGCGGGATCCATTTGGTAAGTAGATTTATTACCCCCTTTTAAATTACTCGCACTGCCTACGGCATCACGGAATGGGCCATAGTAGTTAGAGGCGTATTTAGCACTGTAGGCCATAATTTGGGTATTAATGTAACCTGCATTTTCTAACGCTTCACGTATCGCCCCTATACGCCCATCCATCATATCAGAAGGGGCGACAATATCTGCACCAGCTTGTGCGTGTGACAGTGCTTGTTTGACTAAAACTTCTGTAGTGATGTCATTAAGTACATAGCCTTCACTGTCGATAATGCCATCCTGACCGTGCGTTGTGAATGGGTCGAGTGCAACATCGGTTATCACACCAAGTTCAGGACATGCTTCTTTGATGCGCATAACTGCACGTTGTGCAAGACCATCTGGGTTATAAGCTTCTTCCGCCATTTCTGTTTTTATTTCATCGGGTGTTACCGGAAACAATGCCACTGCAGGAATGCCAAGTGCGCTTAACTCAATACACTCTTCAATCAATAAATCTAATGATAAACGTTCGATACCGGGCATAGAAGGTATTGCTTCACGTCTATTTGTGCCTTCTAAAACGAACATCGGATAGATTAAGTCATTAACTGATAATTGATTTTCTGCAACAAGTCGACGCGAGAAATCATGTTTGCGTAGGCGGCGTAAACGACGAGCAGGAAATCGTTGTGAGATGGGCATGGTCAATCCTTTATATTGGGTTAAATTTTAAAAAATAGTTTACTGTTTTGCTCTGTCTGTTGCACTAACTGTTTCAGTGATTCTCCTCGAGCATTAGCAATTGCCTGCGCAATATAGGGAAGGTATTTAGGTTCGTTACGACTGGATTTTGGCTTAGGGCGCATCGATCGTGGTAACAAATAAGGGGCATCTGTTTCAATCATTAATCGCTCAGCAGGGATCAGCTTAACCAGATCGATAAGGTCAATGCCTCTGCGTTCATCACAGATCCATCCGGTAATACCAATATGTAGATCAAGTGCTAGGCAAGCTTCTAAATCAGCTTGAGAACCGGTAAAGCAATGTAGCACTGCATTAGGCAATTGCGATATATAGGGCTTGAGGAGCGTAATAAAACGCTGGTTAGCATCTCGTTCATGCATGAAAACGGGTAATTGTAACTCCACTGCTAATTCAAGTTGTTGCACAAATGCATGCTCTTGCTCTGCTGGGGTTGAAAAATTACGATTAAAATCAAGGCCACATTCTCCAATTGCTTTAACGCAAGAATTGCTCGCTAAAAGGCGAAGATGGGCAAGGCTTTGGGTATCAAAAGTACTCGCATCATGGGGGTGTATTCCAGCTGTACAAAAAAGGTAATCTGGATAGTGGCGACAAAGTGTCAGCGCTTGTTGGCTTTCCTGTATTGACGTCCCAGTAACCATTAGTGCATTAACACCAGCTTGTTTTGCATTAGTGATGACTTGATCTAGGTCTTTATTAAAACGTTTGTTAGTGAGGTTTATACCAATATCAATCATTTTGGGGGGTCCTAGGCGCTATAAAAAAGGGGTAAATAGTTAGACTATTTACCCCTAATAAAAGCATGGGCGATTAGTTAAGTAGACGCGCTCGAATGGTGCCTTCAATTTCTTTAAGTTTAAGCAGTGCAGAATCTGCATCTTCACTGTTTACATCGATTACTACATAACCGATATTTTCATTCGTCTGAAGGTATTGCGCTGCAATGTTAATATTCCCCTCTGCAAAGGCAAGGTTGATCTTAGTTAAGATACCTGGCTGATTGCGGTGAATATGTAATAGGCGACTTGCATTTGCGTGGCCTGGTAATGAAACTTCTGGGAAGTTTTTAGATGACAGTGTTGAGCCGTTATCAGAGTATTTAACTAACTTGCCAGCAACTTCGTAACCAATGTTTTCCTGTGCTTCTTGGGTGCTCCCACCAACATGCGGTGTAAGGATAACATTATCAAACTTACGCAGTGGAGACTCAAACTCTTCATTGTTTGATTTTGGCTCTACAGGGAATACATCAATTGCCGCTCCAGAAAGTTTTTTGCTTTCAAGTGCATCACATAGTGCTGGAATATCAACCACCGTTCCACGTGCTGCATTCATGAAGATCGCACCATCTTTCATTTGTGCAAACTCTTTTGCACCCATCATGTTTTTAGTTGAAGGTAACTCTGGTACATGAAGGCTAACTACATCTGATTGAGCTAACAGTTCTTCCATGCTTGCAATTTGAGTTGCATTACCTAGCGTTAATTTATTTTCAATATCATAGAAATAAACACGGAAGCCTAAGTTTTCAGCCAGAATGCCGAATTGCGTACCGATATGACCGTAACCGATAATACCTAAGTTTTTGCCACGGGCTTCGTAAGAGCCTGTTGCTGATTTATCCCATTCACCACGGTGTGCTTTTGCATTACGCTCTGGTACGCCACGTAATAAAAGTAAAGCTTGGCCTAGTACTAACTCTGCTACACTTCGTGTATTTGAAAATGGTGCATTAAATACAGCGACACCTTTTGCTTGTGCTGCTTCTAAATCTACTTGGTTAGTCCCTATACAGAAACATCCAATGCCAACAAGTTTTTCAGCTGCCGCTAATACTTTTGCATTTAAGTTTGAGCGACTACGAATACCTACAAAATGAACATCTTTAATTTTCTCAATGAGATCTTCTTCGCTTAGGGATGTTTTGATGCTTTCAATGTTGGTGTAACCAGCTGCTGTGAAAGTATCGACTGAGCTTTGGTGTAAGCCTTCTAAAAGAAGGATTTTGATTTTATCTTTGTTGAGTGAAAATTGAGTCATTTCTAGTTCCTTGCTCTCTGTGTCGACAGAGTAAATAGACAAACAATAATAATATAAAAAGTGGGTGAATAATTTTAGTGTGCTTAAAATAGCAAAAACAGTGGCAATTTAAAACGAATGTTGGTTTTTTCGTATAGAAAAAAATAGCACTAGTTATGCCTTTTCTGATCAATAAAATGTGTCTTTAGAAAACATTCTTGTCGCCCCTATATTTCACTGAAATAAAGGGGTAACACATTAATTTTATTAACACTTTGTTGATCTGGCACAAAACATTTATTGTAGTGTTTTAACACCATCTTCAGCGCCAACAAGTACAACATCAGCTGCACGGTTAGCAAATAAACCATTAGTGACAACACCAACAATGGCATTAATTTGTGCTTCCAATTTCAGTGGCTCAGCAATTTGCATATTGTGTACGTCAAGAATGATATTGCCATTATCGGTAACAACACCCTCACGATAAACGGGATCTCCGCCTAGTTTCACTAATTCGCGTGCAACATAACTACGTGCCATTGGGATGACTTCAACCGGTAATGGGAATTCACCTAATACATCAACATTTTTTGTGTCATCAACAATACAGATAAACTTATCAGCGACAGCTGCAACGATTTTTTCACGTGTTAGCGCTGCACCTCCACCTTTAATCATGTGGTTATAAGAATTAATTTCATCTGCGCCATCGACATAAACGCTTAACTCAGAAACTGAATTAAGGTCAAATACTTCAATACCATACTCTTTGAGCTTTAATGTTGAGGCTTCAGAGCTTGAAACTGCACCTTCGATATCATTTTTCATTGTTGCTAATGCATCAATGAAATGGTTAACCGTTGAACCCGTACCAACGCCAACAATGCTATCTTGTTCTACGTATTCTAGGGCTGCATAAGCGGCTGCTTTTTTCTTGTCATCTTGAGTCATGGGATTTTATCCTGAAGTGGGCGCTAAAAGTGCGCTGATTATAACGTGTAACCGCTAAATCAGCACATAAATTCTGCTATTTTTTTGCAATAAACAGGTGTCGTTTTGCAGGGGTAATTATTTCTTGAAGCGGAATATCCCAAGACTCTATGGGTAATTGGTCGACATATTGGCAATCATGTGCGAGGCCAATAGGGTAAGGGCCAGTTTGTTGTTCAAACCAAGGTGCTAGTGTTCTATCGTAATAACCGCCTCCCATTCCAATGCGATTTCCTTGTTTATCAAAGGCGACTAAAGGGGTAAACAGGAGATCAAGTTCTTTGACAGGGCATATTTGTTGTTGGTTTAGTTTAGGCTCAATGATGCCATATTGGTTATTAGTCATCTCTGTTGTCGAAGTGTAATGCAAAAATAGAAGGTTCCCTTTGCTAAAAGGGTGAACAACAGGCAGGTAGACCTGTTTATTGTTTTTCCAGCACCAATCAATGAAAGAGCGAGTATCTATTTCACCATCAAAGGCGAGCGAAATCGCAATTCTACTTGCTTCTTTTACTTTTTCTAATTTCGTCAAACGTTGTAACAGAGCCTCAGATGCGGATAGCTGTTGCTCATTAGATAATGCGCGTCTAGTAGCGCGAATTTGTTGGCGAATTAGATTGCGATTTTCCGTATTGTCCATATTTTACACTTATTTAGAGAGAGCATAAAAGAGTAACATGGGATGACAATAGGAATGAAGGGGATTGTGTTGATAGAGCAGTTAAAAAATTGAAGTAAGTAACCCAAGGGTATCGTTATTGACTTTGACCTTGAACCCGAAGGTCAAGGTTGGTGTCTCAGTGTTTGCCGTAGGCTTCTCGATACGAGCCGAGCTTGCTCAATAGCATTCATGCCAAGTCACCGGGGTATTGCTTATCGGCTCAGGGACTTAGTCAAGATTAGCGTATACCCGAGGGTTAAAATAACTGTACGCCTGTTTAATCGATTTTTAAAGTTTTTTTTAAAATAAAGGAAATATCTTGATTTGAGATTGAGCTGATTTTTATGAAAGTAATAATAACGTATTAATTTTGTTCGTTATCTTCATCTTTGGGGCGCAGAGCTTGTTCAATCGAATCTTGAAGTGTCTGAATGCGTTGGTTAAGCTCTAAGGTATATTGCTCATTCTTTATTTTCTCAACATTTAACTGATGGCAGTAGTTTAAAGCAGCCATGACAATGAGTTGCTCATTACGGCGGCCAGGGGCGCTTTGTTTCATGCTTTTTAATTTTTCATTAAATTGCTTTACAGATTGCGCTAAATTTTCCTCTTCACCATCTGGACAGCCCATTTTGTATTGCTGTCCTAAAATAGAGATATCAAGATGTGCCATAACCAACCCGTGTTAGAAAATAAGTAGAAAAAAATAGGCTTTAATATAGCTAGCTAGGCAACAACTTTCAAGTAATTACTAGCGACAATAGCCTCGGAATAGTAGTATTCTGTGTATTGTTATTAAATATATAGAGTATTGCTGATGAGTATCGAACCCATACCAAGTTTTGGTCAAATAACAGAAATTTTAGAAGACGCTGAGTTATTTACGACACCTTCGGAATTACACGGCATATTGTCAGGCTTTATTTGTGGCGGTATTAACTTAGACTCAAAAAGTTGGATGGCGCACCTAAACGACGTTATTAACGAAGGCATGGGGTTACCAAGTAAAGCAAAGAAATTAGCTAATAAACTTCATGCAGATGTCGTTAACCAAGTTACCGATGATGGTTTAGGTTACGTGTTATTACTGCCTGATGATGATAAACCTCTCGATGATCGTTGCGATGCAATGTCACAGTGGGCACAAGGTTTTTTAGTCGGGTTTGGTATGGTACAACCCCGGTTAAATCAAGCATCACAAGAGGTTCAAGAATTAATTAAAGATGTACGTGATATCTCACAGGTTAGTTTAGACTTTGAACAGGAAGATGAAGAGTCTGAAATTGCATACGCAGAAATTGTTGAATACCTGCGTATTGGTGCGATGCTTTGCTTTAATCACTTCTCTCGTAAACCAGATGTACCGACTTCAAAAACAATTCATTAAACAATTAAATAATAAGTGACGTTATGAGCAATCTATTCCAACAGCGTAGAACACAATTTTTTAATATGATGCAGCCAAATAGCATGGCTATTTTCCCTGCAGCCCAAGAAACGGTTCGCAATAATGATTGTGAATATCCATTTCGTCAAAACAGCGATTTTTATTATTTAACTGGCTTTGCTGAACCCGATGCTATGTTGATGTTAATTAAAAGATCCGATAAACAATTAGCGATTTTGTTTAATCGTGAAAAAGATAAAGCGGCAGAAATCTGGCATGGCTATCGCTTAGGTCAAAGTGCGGCGGTGGCAAAGTTGATGTTTGATGAAGCTTATCAGATTGAGCAATTCGACCATCACTTAACTGCGTTATTAGATGGTATCGAGACTCTTTATTATCCGATGTTTAAATCGCCTGCTTTGGATAAAAGTATTGGTCTTGCGGTTAATCAATTGCGTGCAGATAAACGCAAAGGTTTCGTCGCACCGACGTATTACTCTGATTGCCTGCCGATTGTGCATGAAATGCGCTTGTTTAAATCAGAAGAGGAGGTTGCATTACTTGCTGAGGCCGCTGAAATTTCTGCTGCTGGCCATATTCGAGCGATGCAAACATGCCATTCTGGTATGTGGGAATATCAATTAGAAGGCGAAATAAAACACGAATTTGCATTGCAAGGAACAAGAGAAGTTGCTTATAACAGTATTGTTGCTGGTGGGAATAATGCTTGTATTTTACATTACACCAATAACGATAAGCAGTTACGCAGTGGCGAATTAGTATTGATAGATGCTGGCGCTGAATATCAAGGTTATGCAGGTGATATTACGCGTACTTTTCCAGTTAATGGTAAGTTCAGCGAACATCAAGCGATATTATATCAACTAGTACTTGATATACAGGTTGCTGCTATCAACCAAGTGAAACCGGGTGTGGCAATGCTCGATATTAATAAAAAGGTCGTTGAAAAATTAGTTGATGGTTTGTTGGATCTCGGACTGATGAAGGGCGACCGTAATACCTTAATAGAAGATGAAAGCTATAAAGATTTCTATATGCATGGTATTGGCCATTATTTAGGGCTTGATGTGCATGATGTTGGTGACTACGGAACGCTTGAGTCGCCTCGTGTGCTTGAGGTCGGTATGGCGATTACGATTGAACCCGGTCTCTATGTGAGTGAAGATGCTGACGTTGATGATTGTTGGAAAGGTATTGGTATTCGCATCGAAGATGATTTAGTGGTTACCGCACATGGTGCTGACGTATTAAGTGCTGATGTTCCTAAAACTATCGGTGAGATAGAAGCGCTCATGGCGGATGCTTAGCCATATGGTCGATCCAAAAAAAGAGCAAACAGATATTGTTATTGTTGGCGCTGGAATGGTTGGCTGTTTGTTAGCACTTAGTATTATTAAAAAATCGCCAAACGTCAGCGTTCTTTTAATTGACGATAATGATGAAAAAACTGAAAAGGGCACTCATCCGGGATTTGATGCTCGAAGTATTGCGCTGAGTGCAGGAAGTTGTCAATTATTAGCTGAACTAGGAATATGGTCTTCGTTACATCCCAATGCGCAACCCATTGATGATATTCATATCTCTGATCGAGGCCATCTTGGCATTGTTGAGTTAGAAAACAAAGCTTCACCAGAGGCTTTTGGTTATGTGGTTGAGTTACAGAATGTAGGGGCGGTTTTACAGCAACAGCTTTCACTTTACCCGCAAATTAAACGTTATTATAACAGTGTCTTAATGAGCGTTGAAAAACAACAACAAGCCGTTATTTGTAGGTTGCAAGATAAACGAATAATAGAAGCAAAGCTGTGCGTTGCTGCCGATGGTGCTAATAGCCAAACAAATCAATTGTTGTCGATTATTAATAAGTCATTCGATTATGAATGCGCAGCCATCATTGCTAATGTGCGATGTAATAAAGCACACCATAACCGTGCCTTTGAACGCTTTACCGAGGCTGGCCCCTTAGCTCTTTTACCTTTATCTGATAATCGTTATTCTCTCGTGTGGTCGGTAAAAAATGATGAGCTTGATGAGATTATGGCGTTAGATGAGTCTGCTTTTGTGAAAAAGTTACAGCAAGCGTTTGGCTATCGTGCAGGCTTATTTATGCAGGCAGGCAAACGTGACAGTTATCCTTTGAAATTGATTAAAGCGGATAAACCAATCACACATCGCGCTGTCGCTATTGGCAATGCCGCACATTGTTTGCATCCTGTTATGGGGCAGGGCTTTAACCTTGGTTTGCGCGATTTAACGACGCTTGCAATGGTCATTTCAGAGAGTGAAGTTATTGATAGTATTGGCAGTTACTCAATGTTGAATCGTTACTGGCAGGCGCGTCAGAAAGATCATCATCGTACTATTGATATGACCGACTCCATGGTGCGATTTTTTAGCAATACAAGTGGCGCATTTGTGGTTGGGCGAACTCTTGCATTGCAGGCTATTTCACTGTTTCCAACGTTGGGTGAACCGATTGTGAAACAAGCCAAGGGGCAATTTACTCTATTTAAACAAGAAGAAAACTCATGATGTTATCCTATGATCTTGTCATTGTTGGCGGTGGTATGGTCGGCCTGACCTTAGCAGCTTCATTATCGAAAAGTAACCTAAATGTCGCCATTATTGAAAACAATGAAGTGACTCCTCTCAATGATACTGTTACCGCACGAGTGAGTGCAATCAGTGCCGCTAGTCGTACTATATTTGAAAAAACAGGTGCGTGGACACATATCGATAATCAAAAAATTACTCCCTACAACAGTATGTTTGTGTGGGAAAAAGACAGTTTTGGAAAAATATCTTTTGATGCACAACAGGTCGATGCGAGTGAGCTTGGCTATATTATTGAAAATGAGCGCCTACAACATGCGCTATTAAGCGTGGTAAAGCTACAAGATAATGTCACCTTTTATATGCCTGATAAATTAACCAATGTCGCAGTCGGTGATGGCGAAGCATGGCTAACCCTTGATAGTGGCAAAAATATCACCGCTAAGCTGGTGGTTGGTGCCGATGGAGCCAATTCATGGTTGCGCAATAAAGCTGATATTCCATTAACCCATTGGGATTATAATCATCATGCTTTAGTTGCGACTATCAAAACCGATTTACCACATCAACATTGCGCAAGACAGGTTTTTACGCCAGATGGCCCATTAGCTTTTTTACCACTCTTTGAAGATAATTTATGTTCAATCGTTTGGTCGGTGGGGCCAGAAAAAGCACAGCAGCTACAATCGTTAGATCAGTCTGAGTTTAATAAACAATTAACCCGCACCTTTGACAACCGTTTAGGCTTTTGTGCCTTGCAGGGCGAGCGACATAGTTTCCCGTTAAAGATGCGTTATGCACGCGATTTTGCAAAACACCGTATCGCTTTAATTGGCGATGCAGCCCACACCATTCATCCGTTAGCAGGCCAAGGCGTTAACCTTGGGTTATTAGATGCAGTTAGTCTAGCGCAATGTATTATTGAAAATATTGAAGCGGAAAAAGATATCGGCTTGTATACGAATCTACGTCAATTTGAGCGTTGGCGTAAAACCGAGGCAGCGCAAATGGTTGCATCAATGGAGCTATTAAAACAGTTATTCCACGGCGATAACCCTGTGCAAAAAACGGTGCGCGATTTGGCGCTGTTACTGACAGATAATGTTAGCCCGTTAAAAAAACAGTTTATCAAACAAGCAATGGGCTTAAGTGGTGAGTTACCGACTATGTTACAGCCTTAAATAAAGCTATTTTGAACCATTAATAAAACAGTGTATATTACGCCAACTTAGAAAAATTATTTAAAAAGAAGAGATTAAATTATGATCATTAAACCAAAGATTCGTGGCTTTATCTGTACAACGACACACCCAGTGGGCTGTGAAAAAAACATACAAGCGCAAATTGAATACACAAAACAACAGGGCAAAATTAAAAATGGCCCTAAACGTGTATTAGTGATTGGCTCTTCAGCGGGTTACGGTATGTCATCGCGCATCGCAGCTGCATACGGCTCAGATGCTTCAACAATTGGTGTCTTTTTTGAAAAGCCAGCAACAGAACGTAAGCCTGGCTCTGCGGGTTGGTACAATAGTGCCGCCTTTGAAAAACAAGCCAAAGCGGATGGCCTTTATGCAAAAAGCATTAACGGCGATGCATTCTCAAATGAAATTAAAGCAAAAGTTATTGAATTAATTAAAGAAGATCTTGGTCAGATTGATGCGATTATCTACTCAGTGGCAGCACCAGTACGTAAAATGCCAGAGACAGGTGAAGTAATTCGCTCTGCATTAAAACCAATCGGTGAAACGTACGTTTCAACGGCAATTGATACCAATAAAGATGTGATCATCGAAGCTTCTGTTGAGCCTGCAAGCGAAGAAGAGATAGCGAACACGGTTACCGTAATGGGCGGTCAAGATTGGGAACTTTGGATGAACGCATTAAGCGAAGCGGGCGTATTAGCTGATGGCGTTAAGACCGTTGCATACTCGTATATTGGTACTGAACTGACTTGGCCTATCTATTGGGATGGTGCATTAGGTCAAGCAAAAATCGATTTAGACCGCGCATCAACTGCAATTCAAGCACAGCTTGCACCTTTAAATGGTGAAGCTTATGTTTCAGTGCAAAAAAGTGTTGTAACACAAGCAAGTTCTGCAATTCCGGTTATGCCTTTATATATTTCAATGGTATTTAAAATCATGAAAGAGAAAGGCTTGCACGAAGGGTGTATGGAGCAGATTCATCGTTTATTTACAGCGCAACTTTATAAAGAAGATGGAAGTGCGGCAACAACTGATGAAGCGCGCCGTTTACGTCTTGACGATTGGGAACTACGTGATGATGTTCAGCAAGCATGTAAAGATTTGTGGCCATCAATTACCACTGAGAATTTATTTGAGCTGACCGATTACAAAGAGTATAAAGAAGAGTTCTTACAACTATTTGGGTTTGGTATTGAAGGCGTTGATTACGAAGCCGATGTAGACACATTAGTTGAGTTTGATTGCTTAAGCGTTTAAATAATCTGTATTGAAATACAAAACACCCACACTTTTGTGGGTGTTTTTGTTTCTAAATCGCTATAATTTATTATCTGTTTTTATGTTAATGATAAAGGTAATACCATGATTAAATTCATACTTTTCTCACTGTTAATCATTTTTAGCGCATCTTCTATTGCAGATACGAATACTGAAATAAAACATCTGTTAAATTTTGTAGAGAAAACCGATTGTAACTATCAACGTAATGGTACTTCTCATAATGGGGCGGAAGCGCGTGAGCATATTCAAAAAAAATATGACTATTACAAAGATGATATTGTAACTGCAGAAGATTTCATCGCTTATTCTGCGACTAAGAGCATGATCAGCGGTAAAAAATATACGATTATTTGTCAAAATCAGCCTGAGCAATATAGCGCTGATTGGCTAAAGAAAGAGTTGCTTAAATTCCGTACGCAATTAGTTGAAAAATAAAGAGATAGAACTAACTAAATACGCATATTGAGGTTATTTATGTTGCATCCTTTTTTTAAATTATTAGAATAAGGAGATAAATCGGTATGTAGCGCAGCTTGGTAGCGCACTGCTCTGGGGGAGCAGGGGTCACAGGTTCGAATCCTGTCATACCGACCATTTCCTCCACTTAATTGCCCCTTGGATAGAATGTTATTTGTACATTCAAATAACCTCATGTGTTTTTCCCTTTGCGCATTCAGCTTTATTCTTATTTACTCTCGTTTTTATCTTATACCTTTCTTATGCCAAAACCCCTTTTCAAACCAATAAAGTTGAGTAAACTTAGGGCTAATTAATTTAAGGAATTTTTATGACTCAATTTTCTCTTTCTAATGAACAACTTTTAACTGAAGTCCGTACTGTTTTTGACGTACAAAGTGCTGCGCTTTCAGCGCATAGTAAAGCCTTGGGAGATGAATACCTGCAAGCGTTAGGCCTACTTAAAAATTGTACTGGGCGGGTTATTGTCTGTGGAATGGGAAAGTCTGGGCATATTGGTAAAAAAATATCTGCAAGTTTAGCCTCTTTAGGTACGCCTTCTTTTTTCCTGCATCCCGGAGAGGCCTTTCATGGTGATTTAGGCATGGTGACAGAGCAAGATCTGATGATTTTGATCTCTTACAGTGGCGAAACTGACGAGCTGTTAAAAATTATTCCATCATTACAAAACTTTGGAACCAAAATTATTGCTATTACTGGTGGGATTAATTCATCACTTGCGAAAAACTCAGATGTTGTTCTAGATGCTAGTGTTGAAAAAGAGACCTGTCCTAATAATTTGGCGCCAACGACATCAACGACGCTAACACTCGTAATTGGCGATGCATTATCATCAGTTTCAACCCTTGAAAAAGGTTTTACGCCGATGGAGTTTGCACGTTTTCATCCCGGAGGTAGCCTTGGTCGCCGTTTGTTAACCTTTGTAAAAAATGAGATGCGCACTGAAAATCTCCCTTTTGTTGAAGCAAATACTTCATTAACAGATGCGCTGTTTATTATGACTGAGACTCGTACTGGGCTTGCATTAGTAATGCAAGATGGTTTACTGGAAGGGGTTATAACAGACGGCGATTTACGTCGTTTTCTGCTATCAGGAAAAACTATTAATGACTCTGTCGCCAGTGAATTAATGAATAGCAATCCTGCGTTTATCTCGCCAGACGAGCGTCTTTCGAACGCTGAAGAGTTGATGCGTGAGAAGCATATTAAATGGTTAATCGTTAGTGATGATGGTAAAAAAATAGATGGTATTATTGAGTGGGGACAATAATTTCATATGACCTTCGTAGGCAAGGGAGTTGCCTTCATTGTATTCATTACTTGGAGCTTGCTTACCTCTTCTGTTGTTGTGGCAAGTTCAATCGAGAGTTTAACATGGTTGCCTCTTTTTAGCGCGAAGGTTAAAAAACTACAACCTGATATCGCTTGTCCTCAAAACCAAATTTTAGGGCTAGATGTTGACAAGCATAAAGCTGCCTTAAAGGCAGATATTCAAAAAATAAACTGGGATTTAAACTGCGCTAGTACAGGTACAAGTGGCGCTTCTAAGCCACGCTCTGATACAGAAAAAAAGAATCCAGTTAACTTATTTTTAGATAAGCTCTCTGCAATACCTTCGGTAACCCTTCGTATTAAAACAATTAATTTAGTTTCTGACTTAATCAAAGGCGAGTTGTCGAGCGCGCTTCAAATCACTAAAACAGATACAAACGTCAAAGTGGCGCTTAACAATGCCTTGTTTGCACTCAATGCTAGGGTTGAATTGCCGAGCCAGCAATTGATAGTTGATGCTTCTTTAAAAGCAGATGTTTTACCTCAATATATTCACCTCACAAAAGCGCAAGCTAAGTATCTGAATAATGAAATACATTTGCATTATCAAAGTGACTTAACACGCTGGCATAATGGCACGTTTACCATAAATTGGCAGGGCAGTATCGCCGATATCTCTGAGGCTGGGAGTGTTTCTGTAGCGGGAGATATTGACCTTTTAGCAGAGAAAATCAAGCTAACAACATTTGTTATCACAGCTAAGCAAGCTTTAGTG
Organism: Psychromonas sp. psych-6C06; assembly: GCF_002835465.1. Lineage (NCBI taxonomy): Bacteria > Pseudomonadati > Pseudomonadota > Gammaproteobacteria > Alteromonadales > Psychromonadaceae > Psychromonas > Psychromonas sp. psych-6C06. The sequence goes on from NZ_PIZM01000005.1 coordinate 42,259, forward strand.
ACAATTTCAGAGACGCAGGCATGGAAAAGCGCCTTTATCAAATTAAAAATCCCCGAACCTACCTATTTAGATTACGGGAAAATGCACAGTAAACACCTTCCTCTTCATCTACGTATTGGCAGTAGCCTTTTATTAACTAAGGTGCCAAGAGGAAAGGGGCAACGTATTGAGAAGCAAAAATTACCTCCGCTTTTTGCGCAAGCGTTAATAACGGCTAATAAAAACTCCTTTGATAGTGATATTAGTTTGTCGGTTTTAAATCAAAAACTATTACTTGAATTATTGATTAAGCCCGAATCGATACAGCTACAGATGCACAATAATCAAGTTAATCTGGTGACGTTAGCGAGCGCGTTAAGTGGTTATCATGAGTCGTTATCTGAATTAGAGGTCACTAATGGCACACTAAATAGTAGTGTGTTGTTTGAGTACTCACGTGCAGATGAAATATTAACCATTGAAAGTGCTCTTGCAACGGACAATGTGCAAGGGAAAAATAACGACATATTATTTGCAGGTGTACAATTAAATAGTCAATTTAAATATGTGTTTGATAAGCATAAAAACATAACCATCGCACAAGATATACAAACGCTGACAGCGAAAAGCTTGTTTGTTGGGGTACCAATAAAGGCTTTAAAAATTGATGCGAAGCTCAATGCAGGTAAGCCAATTATTCAGCATTTTAAAACAGAAATGCTTGGTGGACGTGTTGATTTTGATGACTTTAGCCTGCATGCGCCAAGTTATACTATCTTGAATGTCGCCGGTATCAGCCTTGCTGATATTTTCAAATATAGCAGCTACCCCGAGATAGAAAGTAAAGCTGTGATTGATGGTATGTTACCTTTAAACTTAACTGAGGAAGGGCTTGAAATTAGAGAGGGGATTATTGTTTCGCGATATCCCGGTGGGTATATTAAAGTGCCTGAAAGTACGGTGATCAAAGCGGTCGGTAATGGTAATGCAGATTTTTTGTTAATGATGCAACTATTATCCAACTTCCAGTTTGACACACTACAGGGCATGATCAAGTATACTAGCGACGGCGAAAGTGATATACAGGTTGAAATAAAAGGAAGGAATCCAGATATAGTGGGCAGTCCTCCGATCAACTTTAACTATTCACATAATGAAAATATATTAAAGTTACTTAGAGCGTTACGCTTCAATGATGAAATAGAACGTAATATAAAGGAGAGATATTAGTGCGTTATACCCCTTATTTAATGGTTGTCGTCATGCTGTTCATTTCTGCATGTACCCCACGTGTTGAGGTAGCAGTGCCTAATGAGCCGATTACCATTAATCTAAATGTAAAAATAGATCATGAGATTCGCATCAAAGTTGATAAAGAGATTGATGAGTTATTTGATGAAAATAGCGATCTGTTTTAATTCTGTGTCTATTAATAAAAAATAAAGAGAGATAAAAATGAAAAAAATAATCGTTTTAATCGCCCTAATGTTCAGTTTTTCAGTGTTTGCGTTAGATATAAACGAAGCAAAAGAGCAAGGTTTGATAGGTGAGCAAGCTAATGGCTTACTAGGTGCGGTCGAAAGTATTCCGGAAGTGGAAGCGCTAGTAAAAAGAATCAATGAACAACGTCTTGATAAATATTCGCAAGTCGCTAATAAAAATGAGATGACGGTTGAGCAAATATCATTGCTTGCGGGTGAAAAGTTAATTAAAAAAGCACCTGCTGGGCAATATATTAAAAATGCAACCGGTCAATGGGTAATTAAGTAACCTTAGTGCTGGATAAGCAAAGCGATATAATAGTCCTATTTCCGTGGGCTTCTGCGTTCAATTATCGAATAATAACCCTTTATTATTACGCTATTCACCTTGAGTTATGCCAATAGAATAGGACTTAATAGCTAAAGTAATTGATTATTAAAGTGGCATTTTTCCATTTAAACTTCGTTCAAGACAACACATTTTTAATTTTCATTGTGTAGTCTTGAATGAAGTGATTACTTTAACGCTAACCAGTTGTTTGAAAAATGAATTCAAAAGATAAGCGGCCCTTAATACTGTCATAATTAATAAGCATTAACTTAGAGTATTCCCTCGATTGAGTCACCCAAACTTTTAATAAATTCACGATCGATAAATGCTTGTAATCAGGCTGTCGACCCCCTCTTACTTACGGATAAACTTTTATTTGTAAGAGATCAACCATTTCTAATTAAGAGTTTTCCTTTTTTGAACGTTTGTAATCACTGTTATGTATAGTAGGGTGTGTTGTATCGTTTTGATTTAAAAGGTGTATTTTTAAATTTTTCGGGCGTCTTTACACTTCTAAAAATCCCTTTTAAGAATACACTGTTGGTAATTTATTTTGTTGCATATACTTGTTATCAAGTTAAGGGATAGTGCGCTTTTGGATATAAACGGAAACTGGCGTTAACGAGCTTAGGATAAGCGCAATAGGAACTCCTCAGAAGAGGAATGCAATAGAATTTGCATTACGGATGTTAGGACTACCATAGGGATTGGTAAGGGGAAAAGCTCGGAGCTGTTTTAAGGAAGCTTTTGGATAAAAGCGGTGTAATAGATTCAATTACACAATGGATTAAGGAATACCTGAGGGATAGGTATAGGAAAAGCTTGGAGCAATTTTACGGCGCATTTTCTATTCATTGATGATTACAAATGTAGCAACGAACGTTGCAAATAGGGACTGATTCACGGATTGAACTTTGGACACCTTCAAGGCTGAAGCGGTTGCAATAGGATTGTTAAAAAGGATCAAGGACACTCTCAAGGAACAAGAAATGGGAAAATGCTTAGATTAGCAATTGTCAGGGAACCACAAGGGTGTGGATATTCTCAAGGGAATGAACATTAAGACTATAAAAAGGCGAATACCTAGCGGTATTCGCCTTTTTTCATGGCTCTTGTTTCCAATCAATAGTTGTTTTTTTTGCTTGGTTATACTGCTTATTTTAAGAGAAGGTTTAACATATGAGTGAGTCAATTCACGGTCATCAAGTGATAGAGATGATAGCGCAGTCAAAAAAAACATTTAGCAAGACTGAGTTAAAAGAGAGGATCGAAGAAAAATTTGGTAAAAATAGTCGTTTTCATACTTGTATGGGCAGTGATTTAAGTGCGGATGAACTGATTGAGTTTCTATCAGAAAAAGGAAAGATTATCGAATCAGATGCCGGTCTGAGTATGCCCTTGAAGCATTTATGTTAAATTTAAAAAGCACAACATCCGATACTGCTTGTAGATGTTGTGCTTTATTACTTTAAGCTAAGCGACCCTTGATCTGCCAGAGTTTAAATACACCAAAAATAAAAATTGAAAATGCTTCTTTTTTCGTTAGCTTTAGTTTTTCTGAAAATGCACCATAAATCATTAATAATTGAATGAGGTGCATAAAAACTACAAATCCGAGCAAAAAGTAAAATACGATTGCTGCTTTCCCTGGAAATGGAACAAATAAATTAGTGATTAAAAGCACCCAGATTAGTGCCATCATCACCTTCGCAAAAGTAATAAAATAATTCATAGTTATCCTTGTTGGTAGAGTTGATAAGTGACCTGAGAAGTGCTCTTCTCTTTAAGAAGTTGCCAGCTTTCTGGTAGATTTAAATGGGTTAATTCTGACTCTCTTTCAATATAAATTAATGCGTCAGGAGCAAGGTAACCATTTTGCAATAATGCCTCACAGCAAGGCTCTACTAAGGCATTATTAAATGGCGGATCGATAAATACAATATTGTATTGTTGCTGAGCAGTTTGCTGTAAAAACTGAATTGTATCGCCTTCTATTACACATCCATTTTCGGCATTTAACACGGTTAAGTTCTCACGTAACTGTTTTACAACGCTTTTATCTTTCTCAAGTAAAGTTACTTTTTGTGCATAGCGAGACAGTGCTTCGAAGGCTAAACTGCCACTGCCACTGAAACAGTCTAAGCAATTGGCATCATTGATATTGTGCATTAACCAGTTGAAAAGGGTTTCTTTAGTGCGATCAGTTGTTGGGCGTAATCCTTGAATATCTTTAACGGGAAGTTTTTTTCCTCTCCACTTTCCTGAGATCAGGCGAATAAATCCGCCCTTGATCGATTTTCTGCTTTTTTCATTGGATTTAGTGCGTTGATTTCGACTCATATAATTTTTAGTCCGGCGATATGGTGTTAATATAGTGACCAATTTTAAGGTTTGCTATTTTAGCAGGTCAGTTGGTTGTGAGTAAGGTTTTTAATTAATGACAAAGAAAAAAGGTATGTTTTCCTGGTTTGGAAAAAAATCAGTTGCAGAAACAAAACCGGAAGTTAGCAAAGCTGAAAAAGAAGCGCTATTAAAGTCGCTGAAAGATGAAGCGTTAAAGAATGAAGATGAAAATGTTGAAATTATTCTCTTTGATGATGTTGATGAGCGTGCAGACGAAGAGAAGCTAAAAGCTGATAAACTAGCAGCTGAAAAGTTACAAGCTGAAAAGTTACAGGCTGAAAAGTTACAAGTTGAACAGTTACAAGCTGAACAGTTAGAAGCTGAAAAGTTACAAGCTGAAAAGTTACAGGCTGAACAGTTACAAGCTGAAAAGTTACAAGCTGAAAAGTTACAGGCTGAAAAGTTACAAGCTGAAAAGTTACAGGCTGAAAAGTTACAGGCTGAAAAGTTACAGGCTGAACAGTTACAGGCTGAACAGTTACAGGCTGAACAGTTACAGGCTGAACAGTTACAGGCTGAACAGTTACAAGCTGAACAGTTACAGGTTGAAAAGCTAGAGGCTGAAACAACAGAATCAGCGGGTGAAGAATATTACGAAGAGATCATGTTTGAAGAAAACATACCTGCTGTCGTAGATGAACCGGTCAAAAAAGAGAAATCTTTAGGCTTTTTTGCTCGTTTCAAACAAAGTTTAACCAAAACGCGTTTAAGTATAGGTAGCGGGCTCTTTTCTCTATTTAAAGGGAAAAAGATTGATGACGAATTATTTGAAGAACTTGAAGAGCAACTTATTGTTGCTGATATTGGTGTCGATACAACCTTAAAAATCATCGATAACTTAACTGAGCAAGCGGATAGAAAGCAGCTAAAAGATGCTGATGCACTATACGGCTTATTAAAAGATGAACTGTCCAATATATTAGAAGAAGTTGAGAAACCACTGGTTGTTGATAAAACTAAATCTCCTTACGTTATTTTGATGGTGGGAGTTAATGGTGTTGGTAAAACAACCACTATTGGAAAATTAGCGAAGCAGTATCAGCAACAAGGTAAATCAGTAATGTTAGCTGCTGGTGATACTTTCCGTGCAGCTGCTGTTGAGCAGTTACAAGTGTGGGGCGAACGAAATGATATCCCAGTGATTGCGCAACAAACTGGAGCTGATAGTGCTTCGGTATTATTTGATGCAATGGATGCTGCTAAAGCGCGTGGAGCCGATATTTTGATTGCGGATACCGCGGGGCGTTTACAAAATAAAGATCACTTGATGGACGAGCTTTCTAAAGTAGTGCGAATTATGCGTAAAAAAGATGAGACAGCACCACATGAAATTATGTTGACCATTGATGCTGGCACTGGACAAAATGCAATTAGCCAAGTTAACCTATTTAATCAAGCAGTTGGGTTAACTGGTATTACATTAACAAAACTTGATGGTACCGCGAAAGGGGGAATAATTTTCTCCATTGCAGATAAATTTAAGTTACCAATTCGTTATATCGGAACGGGTGAAGGTATTGATGATCTTCGTGAGTTTAATGCGAAAGAGTTTATTGATGCACTTTTCTCAAAAGAGGAAGATTCAGAGGATGAAAATTAATCATGATTTTATTTGAAGAGGTCAGCAAAATTTATGCTGGTAACCATGGCGCTCTGAAACAGGTGGATTTCCACTTAAAACAGGGGGAAATGGCATTTTTAACTGGTCATTCTGGCTCAGGTAAAAGTACGTTATTGAAGCTTATTAGTTTAATGGAGCGACCAACAACCGGACGTATCGTATTAAATGGCAATGACATTAGTAATATTAAAGGTAACGATATCCCTTATTTACGACGTCATATTGGTATGATTTTTCAAGATCACCGTCTTTTAATGAATCGCAGTGTGCTGGAAAATGTTGGTTTACCTTTGTTAATTGAAGGGTACAGTCGTTACGAGATTAAGCGCCGTAGTTTAGCCGCGCTTGAGAAAGTAGGCCTCATGGGCAAAGAGGATTATGCACCGATTCATCTTTCTGGTGGTGAGCAGCAACGTGTTGGTATTGCACGTGCGATTATTAATCAGCCTCCTTTGTTATTGGCTGATGAGCCGACTGGTAACCTTGATCCCAAATTATCGCTAGAAATATTAAGTTTATTTGAATCACTAAATGAATTTGGTATGTCTGTGTTAATTGCAACGCATGATTTAGGCTTGATTGCTAAAATGCGCTATCGCACATTAACACTGAAAGACGGTGAGATGATCAATGATGGACTAATGAGAGAACGTAATGGCTAATAAAATGGAAGATAAAAAAGTATTGTCGGGTTCACCACGAATTACCAAAGTATCATTTTTTGGTCGTGTTTCAGCCGTTATTCGTCAACATTTTCAACAGGTATTTGCGAGTTTTTCTGAACTATGGAAAACGCCCTTTGCAACGCTAATGACTATTTTTGTATTAGGCTTAGCATTATCATTGCCGAGCGTATTTCATGTGCTATACAAGAATGCAGAGCGCGTTACTGGTCAATGGGATGGTGCTTCAGAAATTAGCCTTTTCCTTAACAAAGATATATCAGAGTCTCGTGTACAGGTGCTGATTAATAAACTCGCTTTGTATAATGATATTGATTCAGTCACTTACATTTCACGTCACCAAGCGCTTGAAGAATTTAAAGAGATGTCTTCTTTTTCAAAAGCACTTAATTATCTCGATGAAAACCCATTACCAGCGGTGTTAGTTGTCGTACCGACTAAAGATGCAATGACTTCTGCGGGAAGTAAACTACTCGTTGCCAAGTTACAGCGTGAGCAGGGGATAGATCTTGTTCGGGTTGATTTAGACTGGATAGAGAAATTACAGGCCATTTTAGCCCTATTGGTCGATATTGTTATTGCTATTGCAGTGTTGTTATTGATTTCAGTATTACTGATAGTGAGTAATACCATCCGTTTAAATATTCTTAGCCAGCGTGATGAGATCGAGGTATTAAAACTGGTTGGCGCCACCAATAGTTTTATCCAGAGACCTTACCTATATGTTGGTGCGTGGTATGGATTTTTAGGAGGCATGATTGCTTGGTTCCTGACCCTTGGAATGGTAACTTGGTTACAATCTGGCTTAATGAGTCTAATGGGTCTATATCAATTACAATTTGAAGTCTCCTTGTTAAACCTAGAAGAGGTTGCCATTTTATTAGGTGTTGCTACCTCACTCGGTTTTATCGCTTCTTATATTTCAGTGAAACAATACTTGGTTAAAATAGAGCCTAAATAACCAAAAGTTACACCAAGTGTAAATTACTGTAAAAAAAGAGATCTTTAGTTGATCTCTTTTTTTTTGCCTGTAATATGTGATGCATGTCACTTAAGTGCTTTTTTTAGCCTAGTTATTGTGAGCGTGTATGCATAAAGTTCTTGATGTAAAGTTAACCTCTATTTTTTCACCTATTTGCCAAACACTCATTCATGAAAGTTTAGCAAACCAAATAGATGAATCGAAACAGCAGTTTCTCGAGAAAAGTCGCGACTTATTAATTATTCGTTTGGATAATACTGTTATTGGTTACGCAACTTTCGATGTCATTAACGAGATTGAATTAGTTGTTAAGTCGATCCATTTCAGAAGTCTTATAAAAGACCATACGCTAGGGGAATACTGGCTTTCTCGCCTTTTAAAACAACATTTAAAAACGACAAGTTATAATCAGTTTTTACTCGCTAGTTAAAAAATAGTCATTGACAGCTTGTTGATTTTTGCATATTAAATGATAACGGGTATAATAATCGCCGAAATAAGACGTACCATCAGATTTTTAAAGGGGTAGACATGAGCAATACAATTAACTCGATGAGTTTAGTTCCTCAGGGAAGTATTGAAGCCTATGTTCAATCGGTAAATCATTTTCCTATGCTTAGTGCAGATGAGGAAAAAGAGTTAGCAACTCGCCTATTTAATGACGGTGATTTAGAAGCCGCAAAAAAATTAGTAATGTCACATCTGCGTTTTGTCGCTTACGTTGCTAAAAGTTATGCTGGATATGGCCTTCCTCAAGCGGATTTAATCCAAGAGGGGAATGTAGGCTTAATGAAAGCCGTTAAGCGTTTTGATCCATCGGTTGGAGTCCGCTTAGTCTCTTTTGCTGTGCATTGGATTAAAGCAGAAATACATGAATATGTTATTCGTAATTGGCGCATGGTTAAAATTGCGACAACTAAAGCACAACGTAAACTTTTCTTTAATCTGCGCAAAGCTAAAAAACGTTTGGGTTGGTTTAGCCAAGAAGAAGTTGAAAATGTAGCGACTAATCTTAATGTAAGCACTAAAGATGTCCTTGAGATGGAGTCTCGTCTTAATGGCCAAGATCAGTCTTTCGATATCGGTGCCGATGATGATGATGAAAGCAATTTCGCACCGGTGCAGTACCTCGAAGACAAGACTGCGGATGTTGCCTCGCAATTTGAATCTGATAATAGTCAGCTGACAATGAAAAATAAGCTTTATTCTGCACTTTCTACGCTTGATGCTCGAAGTCAAGATATCGTTAGCTCACGCTGGCTGAGTGAACCGAAAGCAACCTTACATGATTTAGCTGCTCGTTATGATATTTCTGCCGAGCGTGTGCGACAATTGGAAGCAAATGCGATAAAAAAACTGCAAAGTAATATGGATTTTGCATAAAATAAAAGGTGAGCTTGTCTCACCTTTTTTGATCCTCTTTTTAAACAATACTTTGGTATTTTATGCTTAACATTGCAACACTTGGCCCTAAAGAAACCTTTTCCGATTTAGCGACCCATCAATACATTAACGCCCAACCTGAATCTTTTAATATTAAATATTACAGCTCTCTCTCTGAAACATTCAAAGCAATTGGTAGTGAATGTGATTATGGTGTATTGCCCATTGAAAATCTGTCTGAGGGATATGTACAGGTAGTTTTGGATCACCTTTTAAGTACCGATTTAATTGTTGTTTCTGAGTTATTGCTGGCTATTCAATTTTCATTTGTGGCTAACTGTGCAAAGCTATCTGAACTAACCGATCTTTACGTACAGTTTGTTGCTCATGGCCAATGTTCTGAATTTATTAATAAACTCTCTGGTGTCACTATCCATAATACGCAAAGTAATATTGAATCGTTATTATTGGCTCGAAATAAAGGTAAGGGAGCAGGAGCGATTATTCCGCAGCACGCATTGCCTCAAGCACAAGAGGGATGTTTGATTCAAAAGAACGTTACAAATTACGAGAATAACCAAACGCGTTTTTTAGTACTTACCAAACAGGCACAACCGCGTTTAGCTGGCGCAAGTTATAAAACCACGCTGGTGGTAAAAAATGAAAATGACTGTCCCGGAGTGTTAGGTAATATTGTCAATGCGTTTGCTAGTCAAAAAGTTAACTTAACCTCAATTATGTCTCGTCCAACCAAATCACAATTTGGTAAGTACCACTTTTTTATTGATATTGATGGGCACCAACTTGATGACAATATTAACGCATCTCTAAAGCAGATAAGTGCAGAGTATCCTGTCACTATTATTGGCTCTTATATTAAAGCGAATTGATTGATGCTTGTTGATGGCTAACCAGACCATTTCTCCCTGCTAACTTCGCTTGATAAAGGGCTTCATCGGCCCACTTTATTAATGTTGCTTGTTGCATACGTTTATGGATAGTAACGCTAGCAATCCCTGCCGATAATGTCACTCGTTGTAATGGCGACTTTACATGTTCAATATGACTCGTATAAAGATCATCAATAATCGCTTGTATACGTGCTTTGACTTGCTCTGGTGAGCTGTTAGAAAGTAATACTATAAACTCTTCACCACCATAGCGAGCCACTAGCTCATCTGCTCTGCGAAAGTGTTTTTGAATGATATGGGCTACCTGCGTTAAACATTGATCGCCCTGAGGGTGCCCGTAATGGTCGTTATATGATTTAAAATAATCAATATCGAACATAATCGCAGATAGGTTCTGACTATGGCGACAAGCTTTTGCCCACTCTATTTTATAAGTTTGATCAAAATGACGACGGTTGGATATTTCTGTTAACGGGTCAACCAAAGAGAGTTGCTCAAGTTGTTTGTTGGTCTCTTCTAAGGTGAGGTTAACCATTGCTAGTTGCTCTGTACGTTCTTCAACAATACTCTCTAGTTCATTATTGAGTTTCTTTAATGACTCTTCTGCACGTTTTCTAGAAATAATTTCTGCTAAATTTGATGCAAACAGTGTCAGTAAGTGTTGCACATGGCTCGTGAGTGAGCGTTTGTTGATCAAGTTGTCGAGAACTAAAAAGCCAACAATGCGCTGTTGATTACGTAGTAATATAGCCGCATTCCACCCATGACCGACAATCTTATTGTCATGATAGAGTGGTACAGCACCTTCAAAGGCTAAATGATGAGGTGTTGCCATCGCTAACTCTAATAGCGAGTTTTTAGGGAGCGGGCCACGGAAGTGTGTTTCATCGGTCAATTTCCCGTTAATGCTAGTACCAAAGGTGCCACACATTGTTTTACCGTCATCGTAACTTAAAAAAATTGCCACTCTATCTAATTGTAATTTTTCTCTCGCAATTTCAACCGCAACTCTACAGATCTCTAGTTCTGTTTCTTGATGAGAAAGCAGTATCGCAGAGTCATGCAGTAATTTTAGATTACTCTGTTCACTTTTTTGCGCAATGGCTGTGCTGAGAATATTACTATAAAGGATCAACACCTCTTTTTCGTATTCTAATAATGGACGCTGTGATAGTAAATTATCGATCGCAATCCAGCCAAGCAAGTGATCGCCGTTACGTAAAATTAACATTGCATTCCAGCCTATACCAACCACTTTCCTTTCATTGTAAAGCGGAACATTTTCGACTACTTCTAGGCGCTTTTGAGTGTGCAATAAGGTGTGTTGCATTAGTGGTTCAAGGACTTCCATATCGTAAACAAGATCGCTTTCATCAGTGGTTTTACCCTCGGTATCGGTACCGAAGGTTGGATGCATCATATGTTGGTTAGCATCAGCAAGAATCAAACAGGCACGATCAAATCCGAGCATATCACGTAGCATTTCAATTGCGGTTTTATACAATGAAGTTAAGTTTGGGCTGGCGATAAAATCTTGCGTGATGGATTGTATTTTTAAAACCTTTGAAGAAAATAATTTTTGTTGCTCTATCTCTTGCAAATACAGCGCCTCTTGCTTATCTCGAAGTAACAGTTGACTTTTATGTGTTTGATTTAATCTGTATTGCTGTAATAAGTGAAAAAATTGCATCATCAATGCCGCAAATAATGGGGCTTCTTGTAGATGCTGCATCATTTCATTTTGTGGTGATTGTAAAAAAATTAATATCCCCGGTTTTGAGGTCATTTGTAATTTTATGCAATACCAATCTTGCTTAATATTATTTATATCGTTGATGGCAAGATAGGTAATAGGTAAGTAGCGAGATAACTTCTCTTTTTGTCCTGCAAGAGACCACAATTGCTCATTTTGAATGTGTGTATCTAATTGTGTAGGAGAGAGCTCTAGATGGCGAATAGGTTGACCTTGCTCATGCTGCGCTAAGCACTGCAATTGTTCGGATTCGATACAAAAGAATATGTTTTTAGGGTGAAGAATAAGTGACAAAAATTGTGATGTTTTAGCAATCAAAGATTTTGCATCTTGACTGCCTAAAAAGGCTTGTTGGGTAATTGATATTTGCTCTAACAGAAAAGGTTTCATTATTTTGTCACTTATTTAATTTGTAAGTGATAATAATAACACAAATAAAGTATGGTGAAGTTTATTGCCTGAAAAATGTGCAGTTAGGCGGTTAAGCTTAACTGCCTTTTGGGAGTTAGCGTCTTACTAAAAAAACGCCGGCCTCGGTATGATGTGTGTAAGGGAATTGATCAAAGAGAGCAAATCGTTTCACTTCGTGTGTTTCTTTAAATACTTGCATATTAGCTTCTAAGGTATCAGGGTTACAGCTAATGTAGAGAATGTTATCGTAGGTCTGCACCATTTTCACTGTTTCATCGTCTAAGCCCGAACGAGGAGGGTCGACAAAAATGGTATTACATTGATAATCATCGAGGTTAATTCCAGCTAAACGATTAAAAGTACGTTCTTTATTAATTGCTTGAGTAAACTCTTCTGCCGACATACGGATAATAGTAAGGTTATCGATATTGTTTTTAGCAATATTATATTGCGCGGAATGTACCGAAGGTTTCGCTATTTCAGTGGCTAGCACTTTATTAAAGTTTTTAGCCAGTGCAATAGAGAAGTTACCATTGCCACAATAAAGCTCCAGCAGGTCACCTTGGCTATCACGAGTACAGTCTATTGCCCACTCGAGCATATCAATGCAAACAGCCGCATTAGGTTGCGTAAAACTATTTTCAACCTGTTGATAAATTAGCGTTTCACCATCAACGGGTAATGATTCAACCACGTAGTCTTTATCCAGCAAAAACTTTTGTTTTTTAGCTCGGCCAATGAAGTTGATATCAAATTCAGCTGACAATGTTGTTTTAAGTTTTTGTGCTTCTTCGACCCATTGCTCATCAAGCTGCTTATGGTAAAGCAAGCTGACCACAATTTGTCCGCTTAAGGTAGAGATAAAATCAATTTGAAATAGCTTAAAGCGCAGTATTTTATTCACCTTAATAAGTTCAATCAGAGGCGCCATTAGATTGTTAATTAACTCACTTGCAGGCGGAAATTGGTCGACACGAATTTTTTGTTTGGTCGCTTGATCAAACATAATGTAATAAAGATCATCACCATCGTGCCAAACACGAAACTCACTGCGCATACGGTAATGTTGTTTTGGTGATGAATAAACCTCGAGCTCAGGCAGGTTAAAGGTGGCAAATTGTGTATTAAACTGTGCTTTTTTAGCATCGAGTTGTTTTTCGTAATTATCCGGATCAACAAATTGCATGCGCTTTCTCGCCTTTAAGTGGTCATTTTATGGGGGCTAAATTTTAAAGGAGCATCGGTATGATGACCAGCACTATTATTGTATTTCTTTATTCGAGCACTAAAGGGTAAAATGGCCATGTCAGTAAATAACCTTCAACGGCTAAGGTCTTTGAGCGTTGTATATCCTAGAACAGTAAATAACTAAGGTCAGCAATACCGTGCAGCAACTTTTAATTTTTGATTCGGGAGTGGGGGGCTTATCCATTTTCCAAGAGGTGATACAGCAGTCGCCTAATGTAAGTTGTTATTATCTTTCTGATAATGCCTATTTCCCCTATGGTGAACTCGATGAGCAGACGTTAATTACCCGTTTAACCGGTTTGCTTGATGCTTTTGTGAAAAGTCATCCGGTAGATATGATTGTTATTGCCTGTAACTCTGCCAGTACGGTTGCGTTAAGTTCATTAAGAGCCCATTTTTGTATACCGGTCGTTGGCGTAGTACCGGCGATAAAACCGGCAAGTTTAATTAGCCAAAATAATATTATTGGGTTGGTTGCTACACCGGCAACGATTGAAAGAACCTACACTAGGGCATTAATTGATGAGTTTGCCAGTGATAAAGAGGTTTTAAAGCTTGGCTCCACTTTATTGGTTAAATTAGCAGAAAATAAACTCACGGGAAAAGAGGTGGAACAGGAGGCGTTAGCTGCTGTGTTTGCGCCATGGTTAACATTAAATCCGCAACCTGACACCTTGGTATTAGGTTGTACCCACTTTCCACTATTAAAAGATGAAATTGCTCGCTGTTTTGAAAATGGCGTTAACTTGGTGGATTCAGGTGAGGCGATTGCGAAACGAGTTGCAACATTATTACCGCCGTTTAAAAGCGAACGATTAACGACTGCTGTGAGTTATCAGGCTTTTTATACGTTACAAGATAGGCAACAGTTATTATTAAAAAGTGCTTTTTTAAACCTTGGTTTTGAATCCTTTTTGCTATACCAATATGCTTAATTCGATTGCTATTATTTAAAAGATAGATAAAAAAATAGGCGCTAAAAGCGCCTATTATCAAGATTGAAGCTGTTTTAAAACCAAGCTTCAGCTTGGATACCAAAGTTAACCTCTGAGTCAGAAGTCATACCAGCAAAGCTTTTTTCTTCACTATTTGATAAATAACTCGCGTAAACACGAATTTCAGGACGTGCCCAGAAGCTCGAACCGGCAGTTAGCGCTTGTGCGATAGTGTATTTTTTACCACCAACATCTACGCCATCTGCATTGGTACCCATGTAAGTACCTAGCTCTAGAATTGTTTTATGGTTATCGGTCCACTTATATTCAGGGCGAACTACTAGCGATGTTTTTGTTGCATCATCGTTTTGTCCTGCAATTACATCGGAAGCTGATTCATAACGTAACATATGTGAAAAGTCGACTTTTTCACCAAAGCTAACAACGCCGTGGTTCAAAATTCGAAATGCAGTGGAGCCATCGATACCCCCTAAGCCAGCCGCTTTATTTGCACCCCATGCATCAGTACCAAACTGAATCGCTGTTTTATTAAAACCACCTAATACACCTTGGGTTAATTCTGCGGTAAACATTAGACCCTCTTCTAGCTCACCTGTAAATTGATCTGTTTCATTAGACATCGCGTAATCCACACCTAACTCTAAAGATGCGTTATTCCACAGAGCTAAATTACTGTAACGCAAGTCAAAAATATTAACATTTAGAGCACCAGTAGCATTACCTGTATCCACTTCTCCCCAACTATCAGCACGTACCCACATTGCAGTAACAGTACCCGGCCCTACAGCGAGGTTTTCAATACCAGCACCTGCTCCAGAAATATCCCAGTAGTAGAAATCAGTAATGTGTACATCGTGGCGTTGGTTATAACGTTTACCGACGAAAATAACCTCATCACCACCGAATGCACCTTTGGCTTCTACATTGTATTGACGAAATGCAAAGGTAGCATCGCCATCTGTGCCATCACCTTCCCAATCACGGGCACCGTTAGATGCCATTGCCAACATGGTATTAACTTTAAATATAATGCCATTGCTTTCAGCAATCTCTTTACTTAATTGGATTTCGCCGTATGCATCATCTTCATTACCTAATCGTCCTAAATCGTGTTTTTGGTAAGAGACTTGTTGGCCACTGTCTCCTGACATACCAACACCACCACGCATATAACCGTGGAATTCTAATGGTGCTAATTCTGCCATCACATTTGAAGATAGGATTGCTGAAGTAACTGCAATTGCTAGTGGTAATTTTTTCATAGTTCCATTCCTAGTTGTTTGCTTAATAATTAAGCTGAGATTGCCTCTTCAATAGAAAACACATAAACTAATCATGTCTGCTATTTGCGGGCTGGTTTAGCCATTGTTCATGTCACTCCTACATCACCTGAACAATGGCTTCTTTTAATTTTTGCGTCCTGTATATAGCTCTCAGGAGCAATCGACTCCCCTTGTATTAAACCGAGGTAAGCGTGGTTTAATGACTGGCGCCAATTTCTTGATAGGTACGCTGACAAGCAGTGCCATCCTTTTTGAATAGGTGGCAGCGATATTCTGGTAACCTAAATTTGAACTGTTGTCCCAGTGCTACATCGGCGACATCAAAATAACGAATGATTAAATCGCTCTCGATGCAGGTTGCTTCAACGTAGATCTGCGTTTCATGGCCAAGTTGTTCTAATACTTGAATTTCACTGCTGAGTATTAGCCCGGTTTTTTCTGGGGCGCCGTTGTTACATTGTTGAGAAACAGAGGTATCAATATGCTCTGGGCGTATGCCGACAGAAACGGCTTCACCGATGCTTAAATTGTCGTGCTCAACTTGCACGGTTAAAGGGGAATCGTTAGGTAGCAAAACTTTAACGCCGTGGCTGGTTAGTTCCACGACCTTGGCATTGATAAAGTTCATTTTAGGCGAGCCAATGAAACCAGCTACAAAACGATTTTTAGGATAGTGGTACAGCTCTAGTGGTGTACCAACTTGCGCGATACGACCTCCCTCTAAGACCACAATACGATCTGCCATCGTCATCGCTTCAACTTGATCATGGGTGACATATACCATGGTAGAATTAAGGCGTTTATGCAGTTTACTTATTTCAATACGCATCTGGACACGTAATGAAGCATCGAGGTTTGAAAGAGGTTCATCGAAAAGCAATACTTTAGGGCGGTTAACTAGAGTGCGACCGATCGCAACACGTTGTTGCTGACCACCCGATAATTCTTTGGGTTTTTTCTCTAATTGACTGCCGAGTTGTAAAATTGATGAGGCGTAATCTAGACGCGCTTCAATCTCTTTTGGATCGGTTTTTTTAAGACGAAGACCAAAGGTCATGTTGTCTTTTAAATTAAGGTGAGGGTAGAGTGCATATGATTGAAAAACCATACTAATTGAACGTTCAGAAGGGGGAACATCATTTACGCGCTTATCATCTATGTACAGATCGCCAGCGGTAATATCTTCGAGGCCAGCTATCATACGTAATAGTGTCGTTTTACCACAACCTGATGGCCCTACAAAGGCAATAAATTCACCATCGATGATCTCTAAATCAATATCTTTTTGAACCACTACTTTACCAAATGCTTTGGTGACTTTTTTTAGTACAACACTTGCCATTGGTTTTTCCTCATCTTGTTATGCTTTGTTTCGATGAGGATATTGTGTCGTAGCAATCGGGTTTTATCATCCTCCTACCGAGGGGGAGTAGATAAAACCATGGATGCTGAGGGGGATGGGGTTTTGCTTGAAGTGCCTATTCTCATGGGCTTTAGGGGTTGTTTGAATATATGGCATTTGTTACAGAGTGTAACAAATGCCATGCAAGACTTTTTAGTTGGCATTTATTAAATTAGCGCGATTAATTGCTCGCTCAATTGAAGTGCCTCTTTACGGTTTTCTAAGCCGAGCTTTTGGTAAACATTACGGATGTGTGATTTTATAGTGGTCGGTGCGACGCCCATGTTATGAGCTATTTCATGGTTTCGGCATCCAGAGTGAATCAACCCCAGTACTTGCCATTCGCGTGGTGTTAACGGAATGTTTTTAACCAAACGTGGCGTACGTGAATGATTCGTTATCTTTAACACTGCGGTACTATCAAACGGGTTCTTAGGGCCTTCATTTAAACTGATTCCTGATAATGAGAGCAGTTTCATGAGTTTATTTTTTACCGCATGGATCATCGAGGGATCATTGGCTAACTCTTGATAAATTGGTTTTAAATTTTCTGATTCACGAATAAAACAGGTATCTAAGCCGGTATATAAAGAAGACTCAACTGCTTGATGTAAATGCTGACGTGCATTAGAGAATTTTTGCAGTTTTGTCTCAATACTGGTGAGTAAAATGAGATTACGATTTACTTCCATCTGTAATTGACATTGTTGTGCATCAACCATATTCGCTTGTGCTATTTGTAAAGCCTCATCAAATTTTCCGAGCTTTATATAGGCGCGAATCAAATTACGATTATGACATTGGTCAAAATGATTAAAGGCATTGTTGGGAGTTGGCGCTTTTTGTAACCATTTTTCAATAGCCGCAATATCATTATTAAGGCGCCAATATTTAAGGCGTGCATAATTGGCCGCCGCTATCCAGTCACTGTGGTAATTTTGATTACGTAATAGACGCTCAATTTCATTAATCAGTTGTTTTGCTTGTTGCATGTTGCCACGTTCAAGGGCAACTTTTGCTTGTAGCGTATAAGTATAAAGGTACCACTGTTCATCGTATGATTTAATCACCTCTAACGCTTGCTCACAAAGCTGATCTGCAAGTTCAAATTCCCCTGCTTGATAGGCGCGTTGTACTCTAAAGTGGAGCGGGAAGGCATATAAAGGCAGTGACTCTAAATGATGTTTTTTGATTAACTCAACTGCTTTTTGTAGGTGATCCTCTGCCTGCTGATGCAGGCTTTGTGCCTGTAATATTTCTGCCTGTTGATAGAGGCACCAAATAACATTTTGGTGCATATCTTGCTCACTAGCAAGCAAGATAACCTCTTGAAAATATTGATATGAAAGGTCAAGTTGACCAAGGCAGTGGTACGCCTCACCAATAATTGTCTGGGCAATAATATTAGTGCGCGCACTGGGGGATGCATGATTTAACAGTGTTTCTTTCGCTTGAGTAAGGGCATCGTTAATACGCCCTTGATTGATCGAAATTTGTGCTTTAATTACCATTAGTTCACTTAATATTTCTTGTGATAATAATAACTGGTGCTGGATAAACATTTTTTCAGCTTGTTTAATAAAGGGGGCTACTTTGTAATGCTGATGATGACTTTGAAGCATCCACGCTTTTAATATCACCAACTCTGGGTGTAGCCAGATAGACTGTCTAATTAAATTAAAACAAGCTTGTAATTGATTAAACTGACCATCATGAAAAAGTGACCAGCCAGCTTGCTGTAACAATGTAATGGTTAAATGCTGGTCTTCGCTTCGTAACACAAAGGGCAATGCTTCATCCGCTTGCTGATGTTTAAGCCAAAGTGTGGCGACTTCTGTATCGGAAAGAGGTTTAACATTGATCTGTTTGCTTTTATGCAACAGAAAGTTTTTCAAAAAACTATTACAGGCATACCAGTTTTTCTCTTTAGGTAACTTAATGATCAAATTGCTTTGTTCGCTTAGTTGTGCGAGTAAAGCATCACCTTTATCGGTTTCACACAGTTGATTAATCATCTGTGCATTAATTTTACTCAATGGTGCGATACGAAGTAGCAGTGTTTGCAGTTGCTCAGAAAGGTGAGTAAACACCTCTTCATCAAAATAATCCCACAGGTAAATATGCTCGTTATTTGCGATTTGCAGGGCATACTCTGTGAAGCTTTGCGCATCTTTACTGAGGATTGCCACTAGTTGCAATGCAGTAGGCCACCCTGAAACGGCTTCATTAAGGTTAAGCACAGTAGTTGATGGCATTGCAAAATTAAGGCTACTTTCAAAAAAAAGGAGACTTTCTTGATCACTAAACGAGAGTGCATCAAGAGACAACTCAAAGAGCTGTTGTTTAATGCGCAGATTAGAGATAGGTAAAGCTGTCGCTGCACGGGTGCTAATTAATAGTTGCCAATCGTTGGGCATATGCTTAATAAAAAAACTTAATGCTTGTAAAATACTGGTGTCGGTAATGTGGTGAAAGTCATCTAAAATGATGCAAAGAGGTTTTTGTTGCTCCGCGCTTTCATTAAAAAATAACGTGAAGAGTGCAATCAAATCTAAGTCACTGTTCTGTTTTACCATCTCTATGGTCGCAGGGCAGTGTACGCCTTCTATATCAGCCATCGCATATATAAAGTAATTAGCAAACTGTTGCGCATTATTATCGTATTTATCGATGCTAAACCATGCACAGCCATCCTGCTTATTTGCCCATTCAGATAACAAACTGGTTTTACCATAACCCGCGGGAGCCGTTATTAACCCCAGCTTGATCGCATTAAAATCATGTAATAGGTGTAAGCGAGTGACCGAATTTTTGAGTAGTCGTGGCGCATTCAGTTTAGACTTAATTAACATCTTTAATCCTTAATCGACGGCATTACTTTTCATTTTAACTATCCCTATGTGCATTAAATTAAGCATCCTGCTCATTGCATCTGTCTTTTCTCTTTATTATTGCTGTTGGAGCTCTCCCCACTTTGTGAGCCTAGGGTCTGTTGATCTTTCGAGTTTATTTTTGCAACAATTTGTTGGCTATTTATACAAGGCTGAGCCTATGCCGTGTGGTTATTCCACATCAATAGGCGAAAACGCAGTAAAAATGGTCAACAAATGTTGCCCTTCGGGTTCAACACAACACGCTTTGCCCTGTGTTAGACGAAATTCGCTTAGAATGACTAAGCCACATCCCGTCTGCCTTGCTCAAAACGCGTTGTGTTGAACAAAATTTAAACGACAAAGATCAACAGCCCCTAGAGTACGCCTTATTTTTCTCTATTACCTGCATGACTTTGTAACAAAATGAAACAGCTTGATGCAGTACGATCTTCTACTCCCTTTATAAACGGTGGTTTAGCTGGCCTTGTAACGGAAGCTTTAGGGGGCGTAGCTGAGAGGTGGATGACCCATTTGCTGATTAACCTTATTGTTTATAGCGTAAAGCACGGCAGCTAATGCCAGTCATCATACTTAACTATTAATAAGGTAATCACTATGAAAAAAACACTTAGTACACTTGCTGTTTCAGTATTAGTTGCACTTGGTAGCGCCAACATTGCACATGCAAAAATGGATGAAGGTCAAATTACAATCTGGATAAACGGTGATAAAGGGTATGACGGTTTAGCATTAGTTGGGAAAAAGTTCGAAGCGGAAACAGGGGTTAAGGTCATT
Source organism: Psychromonas sp. psych-6C06 (assembly GCF_002835465.1). Classification (NCBI taxonomy): domain Bacteria; kingdom Pseudomonadati; phylum Pseudomonadota; class Gammaproteobacteria; order Alteromonadales; family Psychromonadaceae; genus Psychromonas; species Psychromonas sp. psych-6C06. The sequence continues at coordinate 62,754 of NZ_PIZM01000005.1, forward strand.
GTTGCTCACCCTGATAAATTAGAAGAGAAATACCAACAGGTAGCTTCAACGGGCGATGGTCCAGATATCATTTTTTGGGCACATGATCGTTTTGGCCAATGGGCGCAAGCGGGGTTATTAGCAGAGGTTAAACCTACAGCTTCATTGAAAGCGAAAATGGTCGACTTTACTTGGGATGCGGTGACTTATAACAATAAATATATCGGTTATCCAGTAGCGGTTGAGTCACTTTCACTTATCTACAACAAAGACTTAGTGCCGAATCCTCCTAAAACGTGGGAAGAGGTGAGCGCTATTGATAAGCGCCTTAAAAAAGACAATAAGTCTGCCATTATGTGGAACTTAAAAGAACCGTTCTTCACATGGCCATTAATCGCAGCTGACGGTGGTTATGCTTTTAAGTTTTCTGAGGGGGCGTATAACCCGAAAGATACTGGCGTAAATAACGCGGGCTCAAAAGGCGCATTACAATTTATCGTCGATATGATTGAGCGTAAAGAGATAAGCCCTGATGTTGATTATTCGATTGCTGAATCTGCATTTAACACAGGTAAAACGGCAATGACAATCAATGGCCCTTGGTCTTGGGGCAACATTGATAAAAGTGGCATCAACTATGGTGTTGCTGTGTTGCCAACCTATAAAGGTCAATCTGCGAAACCTTTCGTTGGTGTGTTAACAGCGGGTATCAATAGCGCAAGCCCAAATAAAGAGCTTGCTAAAGAGTTTATTGAAAATTACCTGTTAACCGATGAAGGGTTAGCATTAGTTAATAACGACAAACCACTGGGCGCAGTCGCGCTTAAATCATTCCAAGCTGAGTTAGAAAAAGATCCACGTATTACAGCAACCATGGCGAATGCGGAAACGGGCGAAATTATGCCAAATATCGCCGAGATGTCTAAGTTCTGGTATGCAGAGCGAACTGCAATTAATAATGCGGTACAGGGCCGTCAAACGGTGTCTGAAGCATTAGATGATGCGGCTGCTCGTATTATTAAATAGTGGTCGATACCCGTTATGAGTTAAGCATCTAAACCGTAACGGGTATAAACAAGCGTAATATTTCAGCGTTGCGCTTTATTGAAAGTCGGGGGTTAAAAGAGGTATTTATGGATCAAGCAATTGAATCAGGCCGGTCGTTAAGTGTACGCGCTAATTGGATTAAATGGATTGTATTAACACTTGTTTCTTTGGTGGCCGGTTATGCCATTATATTAATGTATGCACAAAATGAGACCATTTTCGCGTTATTAACATTAGTCATTGTCGCATCTGGTGTGGTCGTTTTTGCTCGCGAAGATACCTACTCCCATCGTTATATTTATCCAGGTATTGCTGCCATGGTGATATTTATTATCTTTCCACTCATGTACACCGTAGGCATCGCTTTTACCAATTACAGTGGTACTAACCAGCTTACCTTTGAACGTGTACAGGCACAGTTTCTGGCTAAAACCTATGAGCAACCTAACTCCTCTTATGCCTTTGAACTTTATCAAGTTAGCGATAATAAAGTGCAACTACACTTTCAAAAGCAAGATAAGCATTATTCAACATCAATTTTCGCGTTAGATGAGAGTGCACCTATTTTCCTCTCTAACCGTGCCGATAAAGTCGGAGAGAAAGCGCCACTTCGTTTCGTTATTCAAAACCGTAATGCGCTACGAAAATTAGATATCGTTTCTCTGGAAGGGCATTCGTTATCCATGAGTGGCTTGCGTGAGTTTGCAGCTAGCACACCGCTGTATGAGTTACAGTCGGATAATTTGACCTTAGTCAGCCTGCTTGACGGCGAGCGATTAAAACCCAATATGGAGATCGGCTTCTATCAAGCGGTTAATGAGCAGGGCGAATTTATCGGTCGTGAAATTTCACCCGGTTTTGTGGTTGGCAATGGCTGGGAAAACTTTACTCGTATCTTCGTTGATAAAGGCATACAGGGTCCCTTCGTACAAATATTTATTTGGACAGTTATCTTTGCAGGCTTAACCGTATTATTTACTTTAGCAGTGGGTTTAGTACTTGCTTCTGTGGTGCAGTGGGAAGAGTTAAAGGGCAAAGCGATTTATCGTATGTTGTTAATTCTCCCTTACGCTGTTCCTGCTTTTATCTCAATATTGATATTTAAAGGTCTGTTTAACCAAAGCTTTGGTGAAATTAATCAGTTATTAGAAGGTTTGTTTAATTTTAAAGTGAATTGGTTTACCGACCCCTACATGGCTAAAACCATGATACTTATTGTGAATACTTGGTTGGGATATCCGTACATCATGATCCTGTGTATGGGGCTATTAAAATCGATTCCGAGTGATCTTTATGAAGCTTCTGCCATTGATGGTGCAGGGCCGATTGATAACTTTTTCAAGATCACATTGCCGTTAATGATCAAACCGTTAACGCCATTACTTATCGCCAGTTTTGCGTTCAATTTTAATAACTTTGTATTGATTCAGCTACTGACTAATGGTGCGCCAGATATTATTGGTTCATCGACGCCAGCAGGACATACCGACCTATTAGTAAGTTACACCTACCGTATCGCCTTTGAAGGCGGTGGTGGTCAAGACTTCGGGTTAGCCAGTGCCATTGCCACACTGATCTTTATTGTCGTGGGTGCTCTCGCATTATTGAACTTACGTGTTTCGAAAAAACAACAAGCTTAGGGGGCACAGATGCCAATAGTTAAATCTAAAAATGAAAAAAAACGTATTTGGTTTGCCCACCTTTTTTTATGGGTATTCTGTGCGGCCATTTTGTTTCCACTGTTAATGGTTATTGCTATCTCATTTCGTGAGGGGAATTTTGCTTCGGGATCATTAATTCCTAGCGATCCAACCCTAGAGCATTGGAAGCTAGCTTTAGGCATGGTGGTGACACACGCCGATGGTAGCGTCACCAATCCTCCTTTTCCTGTGCTGTTATGGTTATGGAATTCAGTAAAAGTCGCGGCTATTACTTCTGTATGTGTATTAGCGTTGTCGACAACCTGTGCCTATGCCTTTGCACGTATGCGCTTTGCAGGTAAAAAAGTGTTATTAGAGGGAATGCTTATTTTTCAGATGTTCCCCGCAGTATTAGCCTTGGTTGCGTTATATGCACTGTTTGACAAAGTGGGGCAGTACATCCCGTTCCTAGGGTTAAATACCCATGGCGGATTAATATTTGCGTACCTTGGCGGTATTGCGTTACACGTTTGGACCATCAAAGGTTACTTTGAAACGATTGATAAATCGCTCGAAGAAGCCGCTTCGTTAGATGGTGCAACACCTTGGCAGACTTTTAGAATGATTCTGCTACCACTGTCTGTACCTATTTTGGCCGTAGTTTTTATTCTCTCATTTGTCGCAGCGATAACAGAAGTGCCCGTGGCTTCAATTTTGCTGGTGGATGTCGATAAATACACCCTTGCGGTTGGTATGCAGCAATATCTTTACCCACAAAATTATCTGTGGGGCGATTTTGCTGCCGCCGCGGTTCTGTCGGCATTGCCTATCACCATTGTATTTTTACTCGCTCAAAAATGGTTAGTGGGAGGCCTAACAGCTGGGGGGAATAAGGGCTAGTTATTGAACACTTTTTGTAAAAATTGGGAAGCATGATGTTTACCATGCTCTCCCTTTTTTATTGGTATTATTGCCCCTGTAAAAACTGTACCGCGAGATCCGGAAAATCGGTAAATAAACCATCCACATCCGCTTTGATATAAAAAATATTAAGCAGATCATTAAAGCTATTTGCGTAATCGGGAATTTCTCCCTTATCTCGGCGGAAGGTATAGGGATGAACTAATAAATTATATTGATGTGCTTGTTCAACCAGTTGCGTAAAAATTAACTGCTGTTGTGTGGAGCGACTATCAACAATGCGAGGAAACCAAGGGCCAATCGCATCAGCATATTCACTGATTTTCTGCATCGCACCCATTTCATACATCCAGTCGTACTGATAATTTATTTTTTTGCCACCAATATAGTGACCTGTCTCAAACCAAGCGGTTTCAGCAATTAACTGCACTAGTTTGAGGTTTATATCGAGTGCTATAAACAGCTCGTTTTTAATTCGCAGCAACTCATGCGGATCAAAACACTGTAAAAAAATAGCATCGCTCTTTTGATGGTAGCCATAGTGTTTCAATGTTTGTATTACTGCCAGTGAGATATCTTTGCCTTCAGAGCGATGAAAGGCAGGCGCTTTTATCTCAGGGTAGATACCAATATTTCTACCGCGACTTTTATTCAATCCTTGAATAAGTTCAATCTCTTGCGTGAACGTATGTACTTTAAAGTCTGACTTCCAGAGTGGGAAGCGTGCGGGATAAACCGCTTTCTCCTGTGTAATAAAAGCTTCGGTCATCTGCAAAGACTGGATTTCAGAGAGTGTAAAATCAATGGCATAAAAGCGCCCATCTTGACGAGCGCGATCAGGAAAAACAGTCGCCACATTGGTTACAGTGTCCAAAAAATGATCATGTAATACTAATAACTGATCATCTTTACTCATCACTATATCTTGTTCAATGAAGTCGGCATTCATCGCATGGGCCATTGCTTTCGCCTCCATACTATGTTCGGGGAGGTAGCCACTTGCTCCTCGGTGCGCAATCACTATTTTTTTGCTCATAATTTATACTCTTATCATTCATATTCTATAGTGTAGTTATGAGTGTAGATATGAATAGAGAAATTGAAACTGTTGATATGTTAATTGTAGGAGGTGGCATTAATGGTGCGGGAATCGCCTGCGATGCAGCAGGAAGAGGCTTGTCAGTTGCACTCTATGAACAACAAGACTTTGCCGGCGCAACCTCTTCAGCAAGCTCTAAATTAATCCACGGTGGTTTGCGTTATTTAGAGCAATATCAATTTCGCTTGGTGGCAGAAGCGCTGGCCGAGCGTGAGGTACTACTCAAAAAAGCGCCACATCTTATTATGCCGATGCGTTTTGTTTTGCCTCATCAGCCATCATTAAGGCCTGCTTATTTAATTAAGCTAGGGCTTTATTTGTATGACCGCCTTAGTAGTCGAAGTCAATTGCCTGCGAGCAAAGCGATAGATTTTCATCATTCGGGAATTTTGCAATCGCAATTTGAAACCGGCTTTGAATATTCAGATTGTTTTGTTGATGATGCAAGATTGGTTATCTTAAATATTATACAGGCTAAACAGTTGGGAGCTAAGGTCAAAAATTACTGCCAAGTAATTGATGCAAAAGAGGTTGAACAATACTGGTTAGTGACACTTTATGATCAAGTTAATCACCAAACTTTCCAAAAACGAGCTCGTTTATTAGTAAATGCCGCCGGTCCTTGGGTGAGTCAATTTATTGATCAAAAGCTCAATGTTGAGAGTGAACAAAAAGTCCGTTTAGTTAAAGGTTCACATATTATTCTGCCAAAACTTTATGAGCAACCGCATGCTTATATTCTACAAAATGATGACCAGCGTATCGTTTTTGTTATTCCATATTTGGACCGATTCTCTTTAGTTGGAACGACAGATCAAACCTACCAAGAGGCAACGCATCAGGTTGAAATTTCAAAACAGGAATCTTTATATTTGTTGGATGTGGTTAATCGTTATTTTATTAAACAGAGTGGCATACAGGATATTATTCACAGTTTCAGTGGCTTGCGTCCATTGTGTGAAGACAAAAAAAGTAGTGCACAAAAGGTTACTCGCGATTATAAATTAGTATTACAACACGCGAATAATAGCGCACCACTTATCTCTATATTTGGCGGCAAGATAACCACTTATCGTAAATTAGCCGAATCTGCTTGCAAACTTGCGATGCCTTTTTTTCCTCAGATGAAAAAATCATGGACAGCAAAGACCCCTTTACCTGGCGGTGATTTTAACGGTACACCTGAGCAATTGACCTCACAACTTTTGCAAAGTTTTAACTGGTTAGATAAAAAAATTGCGCGTCGATATATTGCCCAATACGGTACTTTAGCGTGGCAGTTATGTGGCAATAAAAAAGGGCTTGGGGAATTTTTTGGCGCAGGATTATATCAATTAGAGATAGATTATCTAGTGAAAAATGAGTGGGTTATTTATCCGCAAGACTTACTTTGGAGGCGCACCAAATTAGCGTTATTTTTAGGTGAAAAAGAGTTGCAAAAAATAACGAAATATTTTAAAAATAGCCCCATCTGTAAGGGAGCCATGTCGGCTAAAGGAGAGATAAAGGACTAAACTTTAATCGCTGTAGTGAATAATTAAGGTCTGTTTTTTGACCTTTTAAATCAATAAAGTAGCATCAATTTGTTATCTTTATTGGCAACTTAACTTAAAGGTGATCTAGGTATTACCTATTTTTCAAATAAAGCGCTAAAAATAAGCTTTAAGACTAACGATAATAGGAGTGTTGTATGGGAAATCGAAACAGTGGTCATCTCTCAAATGATGCATCAGATACGGAAATCAGTGAATGGTTGGAAGACCACACCGATGAACACATTGAATTTATTGAACAGCAAGCTAGAAAAAAACACAGTGGTGCTGAGCGAGGGAAAGTTCGTCGCAGCATCGAAGAGATCAAAGAGAGAAATCGCCTGAGGGAATTACTCGGCGAAGATTATGACGAGTTATTAGACAGTTAAATTAGATCATACTCAATTGTATTAATATACCAAGTGCTAACACCACTTGGTGTATTAACCAATGCTTCGTCATCTACCTCTTTTTTGAGCAAAGCACGTGCCATCGGACTATCTATAGAGATGTAATCTTTACGCTGCTCAATTTCACCACGTTGGTATATTTCATCAGGCCCGACAATCTTAAAACGTTTTACTTCACCTTGCTCATTTTCAATGGTTACCCAAGCCCCAAAAAATACTTTTCCCGCTTGCTGTTTATTAGGTGTTACGACGGTGAGTTTTTCGAGACGTTTGTTTAAAAAGCGAATACGGGAATCGATTTGTCGTAATAAGCGTTTGTTTTCTTTGTAATCTGCATTTTCAGAGCGATCGCCTAAACTGGCTGCCCAAGCCACTTTTTCGGTTATTTCTGGGCGGTACTCCTGCCACAGGTAATTCAATTCACTTTTGAGTTTTGTAAACCCTTCAGGGGTGATGAGGTCGGTGCGCAATTTCATTGTTCCGTTAATTATTTTAGATGTAAAGGTTAGCGTTTTTTTAGCGCTAATTGAACTATTTTTAAAATACAGCCTCTAATTGTTAGATCTAATTTTAGAGGTTTTATATGTTTACAAAAAAAATAGTGACTTTAATGTGTTTGATTTTTAGCGTTGTGTTATTAACGGGATGCAATGACAGCGTCAATAAAAGCGATGATGCTTTGAGCTTATTAGAAACCGAGGTCTATTATCTACAAAAAATTCGTTTACCTGAAGGTGCAAAGCTTGAAGTGCGTTTAGAGGATGTTTCGAAAATGGATGTTGCTGCTGAAGTGATTAGTAGTGCCGTCAGAGAATTAAAAAGTTCGCCTCCCTATGCGTTACAAATTGCTTTTCCCAGTGATCAAATTAAGGCTAATCACCGATATTCATTACGTGCTTCGATTCGTTCAGGGGATGAACTGTTGTTTATCTCAACAACGCATATCAATCCTTTTGAAGTAGGTATTGCAACACCGATAAAAATCAAAGTTGACCACGTACAAAAGTAAATATCTATTTAACTATTGCGTCGATGACTCGAGTTCAGTGAGGTTAATGAAAGCGGTTTCATTTTTATCGGCGCAAATCCATTCACAAGCTTTAAAATCTAGGCAAACTTGTGGCCTAAGTGGGTTTTCAAAAAGTTTGCAAAGGTTATTTTCATCCAGCTGGATACAGCGCTCACCTGCTTTTTTACCTTTTTCCATCCCTGGAATTGCAGAGGTAATGCTTGGTGCAATGCAACATGCGCCACAGCCTAATCGACATTCCATATACTTATCCAACCCTAACTATTAAAAAAAGAGACTATTGTAACGTTTTTCGTTTTTTTTATGACAATTTTTTTCTGATTAATCGACTTTTACACTTTACTAATGAGCAGTTAGTACCATAGTTAATAAGAATAATATTGGAGATAATTAATGTTAGTAAAGCGGTCAATAAAAATTAGTTTTTTAATGCTCTATGTGGTGTTGTCTTCATGCCTTCAGGCATCGCAAAAAGCATTGTTAAATATCTCCTCTACATCTCAATCCGTTAACCAAGAGTTTTCGTTAAAGCAATTACAGCAATTGCCACAACAAAAAATTACCGCGCAACTTCCATGGTGTAATGAAGTGAATACCTATGAAGGACCACTTCTTGAAGATGTTTTTAAATTAGCAGGTATTCAAGGACGTTGGTTAACCTTTACCGGGTTAGATAATTATCAAATCTCTTTTGATTATAAGAGTATTAAAGAGTACAAGCCTATTTTGGCCTTACAACGCGATGGAGAATTGTTATCTATTAGGACTAAAGGGCCGTTATTATTGGTTTTACCCATTGATCAATACAGTGAATTAAATACACCGCTTTATCATGATTATATGGTCTGGCAATTGATAAAAATTGGGGTAGAAGATGTTAAGGGTAGCCTCTAAGCGGATTAAACGCAGTCATGTTTTAGTATTAACTGCAATTCTGTTTGTGACTTGCACCTCCATAAGTACCATCATGTTAATTAAAACCCATAATCTATTGTCATGGAGTGAGCGGGCTACTGGCCGTGCTTTGGTGCATTTGGTGGTAATGCAACAAGCATATTTATCCATTTTAGCATTGCATGAACATGTTGATGATGACGGGGCGGATGCGGAGCTATTGAAACATTACGATTTAGCTTGGTCAGCCTATGAAACCCTAATTAATGGAACTCGTCATGCGTATTTTATGCATGATCCACAGAACCTTGCTGATTTAAAAGTACATTTTAAAACTTTTAAAAAAAATGACCCCAAAAATAATGCATTGGTAAATGACAAATTACGTAATGCGTTACAACAAACACAGCAAGCTCATACCTACCTTCTTGGATTGCTAAATCATGAGTTTCAAGGTTTTGCTCGTCTGAATCATGAAAGAGATATTAAGTTGGTTAACATTAACCATGTGCTGGTAAGTAGCTTATTTGGGGTTAGTTTTAGCACTGGATTATTTCTATTTATTATCTTTCGTGATAGGCGACGCATGGCTTACTTAGCTTATCATGATGCATTAACTGGTATTGCAAATCGTGTTTCGTTAAAAGAAAAAATTACTCAGTTACAAAATAACAAAGTAGATTTTTGCAGTCTACTGATCGATATTGATGGCTTTAAATCAATTAATGATACCTATGGGCATGATATTGGAGATGAATTGTTAATTCATCTTGCTAATGAAATGAAAGCGGTTTGCGGTGAACGTCACTTTTTAGGACGATTAGGGGGAGATGAGTTTGCAATTGTTCACTTAGATAGACGTGGCATTGAGCAAATGTCGCAACAACTTTTAACGATCACTGCAAACAAAATAGTCATTAAAGGTTGTCAATGCGATGTTGGCTTAAGCATTGGGATTAGTTGTGCCATGGCAGAGCATGAAAGTTGGGTGGATGTTTTAAAAAGTGCCGATGATGCAATGTATACAGCTAAAGAAAGAGGGGGAAATCAGTACCAAATGCATGAATAGGAATAGTCATGCTATTATGTCGCCATAATTTTTAATGAGCGCTAAATATGATACCCAAAACAGCCCCTATCGCGAAAAAAAAATCACATATCCATGAAATTCATCAACATCAGCGTCAAGATAATTACTTCTGGTTGCGTGATGATAACCGCCAATCCCCTGAAGTATTAAATTATTTAAAAGAAGAGAATAGTTATACGCAGGATCAGATGCTACCCCTGAAAGAGTTGCAGCAAGAACTTTATGAAGAAATGGTGGCACGTCAAGAGCCTGAACTTGAATCGGTTCCCTATTTTAAGAAAGGTTTCTGGTATCTTTCACGCTTTGATGAAGGTAAAGACTATAGTGTTTATTGCCGTTATAAAGGCACTATGGAAGCTCCTGAAGAGGTGTTTTTAGATTGTAATCAACGGGCGGATGGCCATGAATATTACCAATTAGGGGATTTAACGCTTTCGCCTAATTCTATGTTGCTCGCCTATTCAGAAGACACCGTTAGTCGCCGTCAATATCGTTTACGTTTTAAAGATTTGCAAACCGGTCGAGATCTGGATGATGTGATTGAAGATGTTTCTGCTGTAGTCTGGGCAAATGACAATAAAACCATTTTTTATGTTAAAAAACATCCAGAAACCCTATTGCCTTATCGGGTCTACCGTCATCAATTAGGTGATGACGCTTGCGATGATGTGCTCGTTTATGAAGAGTTAGATGATACTTTTTATGTCAATATTTATAAAACTCGATCTGAGCAATATTTGGTTATCTGCATCGATAGTACGCAAACTTCAGAGTGTTTATTACTGGATGCTAATCAACCAGAGGAACAGTTTGTTGCCTTTTTACCGCGTCAGCGTGATCATGAATACAGCATCGACCATTTCCAGAATAAATTTTATATTCGCACTAATAATAGCGGTAAAAACTTTGCGTTAAAAACGTCAACACAGCCAACGCAAACCGATTGTAATAGATGGGAAACCCTTATTGAGGCGCGAGATGATACCTTGCTAGAGGGCTATGAGTTACTTAATGAATGGTTAATTGTTGAAGAGCGTTATGCCGGTTTACCGCAACTGCGCCAAATTAATCATCAGACAGGTGAATCTCAAACACTCTGCTTTAACGATCCGGTTTACACTGTGTTTAGCCATTACAATCCCGATCCTGATACGACTAAGTTTCGTTATCAATACACCTCCTTTACGACACCATCTACAGTTTTTGAACTCGACCTTGAAACAGGTAATACAACGCTCTTAAAACAGAGTGAAGTGATGGGCGAGTTTGATAGCCAACATTATCAAAGTGAGCGAGTGTGGGTTGTTGCCCGTGATGGTATCAAGGTGCCGGTATCATTGGTTTACCATAAGCAACACTTTAATCATCAAAATTCTTTGCTGGTTTATGCTTACGGCTCTTATGGCTACAGCATGGATATCGGTTTTAGCAGTGCTAACTTAAGCCTTTTAGATCGTGGCTTTGTATATGCTGTCGCGCATATTCGTGGTGGCGAAGAGTTAGGGCGAGATTGGTATGAACAGGGCAAGTTACTTAAAAAACAAAATACCTTTAATGATTTTGTCGATGTCTCTAAAAGTTTAGTAGAGCAAGGTTACGGCGATAAAAATCGCGTATTTGCTATGGGAGGCAGTGCTGGTGGCTTACTAATGGGGGCTGTCATTAATCAAGCGCCTGAAATATATAAAGGTGTCATAGCAGCTGTTCCTTTTGTTGATGTTGTGTCAACCATGTTAGATGAATCGATTCCATTAACCACCGGTGAATACGATGAGTGGGGGAATCCGAATGAGAAAACCTACTACGAATATATGCTTTCCTATAGTCCTTATGATCAAGTAAGCGAGCAGCATTATCCAAATATGTTAGTAACTACTGGCTTACATGACTCGCAAGTTCAGTACTGGGAGCCTGCAAAATGGGTGGCTAAATTACGTGACTTAAAAACGGATGATAATCAGCTGTTGTTATATACCGATATGGAAGCGGGACATGGTGGTAAATCAGGAAGATTCAAGCATTTTGAAGATACCGCGCGCGAGTTTGCTTTTTTGGTTAATTTGTCAGGCTAATTTTTAGTAAACATAAAAAAACGCCCCTCGGGGCGTTTGTTATATTGATGCCTGTTCTTACAAACTAAGCTTCTGCACCTTTAGGCTCTTCAGTGCGAGGAGTACGTTCATTTGCTTCACGTACTTTAAGAGAGCGATCTTGGAACTCTTTCTCATTTAATGCTTCAATTGCTTGTTGTGCATCTTTTTCTGGCATCTCTACAAAACCAAACCCACGACGTTTACCTGTATGTTTGTCTTTCATAAGGCGCACAGAGAGTACTTTTCCTTGTTCAGCAAAAAGAGTGCGAATCGCCATCTCGTTTGCACGGTAAGGTAAGTTACCTACGTAAAGTGTGGTAGTGGCAAAATCACCATCATTGCTTGGGGTAGCTTTAGAGCTCGAAGAACTTGATGACTTCCCTGTTTTGATGAATTGAATCGCAAGTCCTGTTGCGATAGCGCCAATGGCAAAAGAAATTTCAGCTGAAATAGGTAAAGCGGTGAAATTAATAATGATAAAACCTAAAATCGCAACGGCGATAGAAAGCAAGATTGAAGTGTTTGACTTCATAATAAAATAACCTCAAAGGTAAAAATGAATATGTATAAATAGGAATTACTAAATCAACTTTTTCAAAGGATTTGTAGAAAATATAACCAGTACATGTCTGATTGCGCTACGTTTAATCATCCTCAAAAAAGCAAACATATTGTAAGCTAATTATTTTTCTTTCGTTAACTTCTTTAACAAAATGAGATTTAGGTAGACTACTAACACCCCTATTTTGTGAAATAGGGCACGCTTAAAGAATCTACAATATTTCTATTTTTATATTCCTATCTCTTTATTGGTAGGTTATGTAAGCCATTTTTTCTTTAGGAGTGTTAATTCACTCAAAGAATATAAGTTTACTGATCAAATTTATCGCTACTGGGGATTAAAATTTGTTATAGTTAGGCCCCTTTTAACTTCTAAGATAAGGCGTTTATATTAAATAAAACATGAGGTTACGTTAGTTCTTGTTTGTTAATATGAGTGTTGCTAATACAAGGAGTGTATTATGCACTTAATCTTTCTATTTTTAATGGTATTGATTATTACCATTAATTTCTCAGCGATTGCGCTTTTTGCAACACGTTGGGTTAGTCATTATGCATTGGCAAAAATAAGTGGATTATTATTGCTGTGTTTAACGCTATTTTTTATTGAACACTTTATCGGCTTAGGTAATCTCAATTGGTTATGGCCGATATCAACCTGCTTTTCACTATTTTACCTCGCTAAAAATAAAACAACTTTATTTAAGCAGCATAAAACCTGTGAGTTGGTGTTCTTCATTGGCCTTGTTTATGGATTAATGTGGCGTTTAGCTTTTCCCGATATTAATGGCCAGTCGGAAGACTTAACCGACCTTGCTTTTTTAAGTAGCTATTACCCTGGGCACACATTACCCGCAGTGGATAACTGGTTACCTCCCTACAGCTTTAACTTCTATTATGCGTTTCAACATTACTGTGGCGCATTGCTCGGACGCTGGTTAGCTCTGCCGATTGGCATGACTTACAACGTCGCCTTTGCTGTGTTACTGGCATTCTTAGTAAGCATGGTGTGGAGCATTGCTTCACTAGCAACCTCAAAATACTTACCTCGTGTGTTGTTGGTGGTTGCTGTGGTGATGGGGGGATCTGGCATTAGTGCATTTGTTCCTTTTATGTACCAAGCTAATGCGAAAGATGCGGGGGGGCAGAGTTATGAGTCGCTTAGCCGTCTATGGTCAAGCGTGCGTTTTATTGGTATGTACGATAAAAATGTCAGTACCGACTTTGGTAAAAGCTTAGTGGGTATTGAATCGACTGAAAAAGCACCACAAAATCCTGATTTACCGATAGAAACAATTGGTTATTTAACGATGCAGGGGGATTTTCACCCGCCATTAGGTGGGTTCTTGCTAGTGTTGATCGCAATATGTGCGATTCTCTTAATTGAGCAACCTCGTGCTTATCCCATTAACCCCAATGCGCCCCCTACTAAAGGAGCCTATCAAGCTATCTTAGTAGCAACCGGCCCGTTGATGTGGATAACAAATACTTGGGTGCTTCCTCTGCAGTCGATATTAGTGTTTGCATGGATTGCCTACCGTTGTATCAGAAAATTATCGGTTAATTGGACAGCAATAATATTAGGTGGCTTAATTCCACTGTTTTTGATGTTGCCATTTCTAAACGAGTTTACGCGTAGTGCGTTGTCTTTATCCATTGGCTTGGTGAGCAGTGAACTACGCACTCCGTTTGTTTCTGGTTTATTACTACTTTGGCCACAGTTATTACTACTTGCAATAGGTGCATACCTTGGGCGTAAACAACCGATCATCTGGTTATTTGTGGTCACTTTTACGCTGTTTTTAATCGCTTCAGAACTATTTTTTGTTGATGATCCGATGGGCGGGTTATATGAGCGATTTAATACCACTTTAAAATGGTGGTCTTGGTTACAGGTTGCCGTTGTTGTGTCGTTATCAACGCTATTTATGGCAAGCAAAAATCGTATCGTGCGTGGCGTTAATTTGATTGTCCTATTTGCCCTTGCTAGCTATGCACTGGAATTAGCTTATTACTTTAATAAAACCAGTAAACCTTCTCGTGGCAAATTAAAGGGGGATTACTTCCTGACAAAAGATCAAATCAAAAAGCAGACTCTAGAGTATCTTATCTCTGCTCCTTATGGTGTTGTCCTAGAAGGGATTGATAATGCTGCTTATGGCAAAACATCAAGCTTTGCACTGTTTAGTAATAAGTCTTCTCTAGTTGGTTGGCACTCACATGAGTCTCAATGGCGAGGGCATCCAGCCTTTATTAATCAGCGTGGTAGTGATGCGCGTGCTTTCTATCAGGGGGAGCTTGAAAATAGCCTTGCATGGTTACAACAAAACCGCGTTACTTATATTGTTTGGTCACAAGAAGACAGTACCCGAGCAAAACAACAGAACACCAGACAACGAATTCACTCACGTATCCATTTGCAATACCATTGGGTGGCTATTCAAAAGTATGGATACGAAGAGTACGGCATTTGGGTTTTAAAAGATCCTAAAATGCAAAAAAATAGCACTAAAGGTTAAGGATTTAACATGCAAACTATCTACTTAGTACTGACAATGGGGCTGTTATGGCTGAATATCGCCGGCCTAACCCTTGCCAGTTATCGCTTTTTACCAGATCACCATTTAGCGCGTTCGACGGGCATTATTGTGGTCTGTTTAGTGCTTTTTTTCATTGAGCATTTTATTGGTCTGGGCAGTTTAAATTGGTTATGGCCATTTAGTAGTGCACTGTCGCTACTTCTGGTTTATAAGCACCACGCATTGCCCGCTGAAAAACGTTTTTGGCGTTCAGAGTTATTATTCGCGATGGTGTTTTTCTACAGCTTTGCGTGGCGCTATAGTTACCCAACTATCTACCCATCATCTGAGCGAATTACCGATCTTTACTTTATTAGTAACTACTTACCGGGTAATACCTTACCGCCTATTGATAACTGGAATCCGCCACACGCTTTCGATTTTTATTATGCCTTTCAGCATTATGCTGCGGCTCTTATCGGTCGTGTTTTAAACTTTGACCCCGGCACCACTTATAATGTCGCTTTTGGTTTGATCATGGCGTTAAGTATCACCCTTGCATGGTCGGTTGCGAGTAAATTTATTAAAAGTCGCGCCCTTAAAGTATTACTTGTTGCCACTATGGTCTTTGGTGGAACAGGTATTTCGCCCCTTGCACATATCGCCTTTAATGGCGTAGAAGGGCCGAAAAATGATAGTGAGCAGGAAGCGTCGAGTTATAAACATAGACAAGCAACCGATGCCTTTAAAATGCTTATTTATAGCGCGCGCTTTGTGGGATCGCGAGAAGATGTCAATTTAGATGAGTTACATAATGCGAATGATTGGTCGCGTACCATTTTCCCATCTACGACGCCTGATCCATTACCGAGTAGTAATTGGGAACCTCGCGAGCTGCCAATGGAAAACTTTGGTTATCAGTTCTTTGTTGGGGACTACCATCCGCCATTAGGTGGCTTCTTCCTCTTGCTGTTTACGCTTGCATTACTCGCCGCTATTGAGCGTGGCGTGCAAGTTAAGCTATTACAAGCATTATTAGGTCTAAGTGTGCCTGTGATGATTATTACCAATACTTGGACGTTCCCACTTCAAGGTCTGTTATTAATGGGCTGGGTCGCTTATCGCTACTGGGATAAAAAAGTGGTCAATTGGGATTGGTTAATTGGGGGAGGGCTGCTGGCAGGTATGCTGATTTATCCTTTCTTCACCGATTTTGCTAATGGCTCATTAAGCACACCGGTGAAACTGGTGACTGGTTTTGATCATACCCCTATTTCGCGCTTTTTAGTGTTATTGTGGCCATTATTATTACTTATTGTAATGGGACTGTTTGAACCTAAATATCGCAAATGGAGCATCACCATTGCACTCACATTTGCCTTTATGTTGTTTGTTTCTGAAATGATTTACATTGACGATCCAACTGAGGGTAAGTACCTACGTACCAACAGTGTGATGAAGTGGTGGGGTTGGATCTATGTCGGCGGTATTATTTCACTCGGTGCAGTTTGTTTAGGATCGAGCAAAAAGTGGATCCGTTGGTCAACCATTGTCGTTTTATTGTTAGTGAACGTTTACGCCTATGATGTTGCGCGCCATTGGATATACTCAAGTAAAGGTGCAATGGGTAAACTTTCTGGGCATGCTTGGTATACTGCCGATGGTAGTCATCGAGACATGTTTAATTATTTACAAGCGCAGCCCTTTGGTGTGTTGCTGGAAAACTTACCTGATAACGCTTATATGAACTCTAGTATTTATGCGCTATTTAATGACAAAGCGGTATTGTTGGGGTGGCCTTCACACCTTCGCACTTGGCATGGTGATGTGCCACAGGTTTGGAACTTAACCAATGAAATTAGACTCTTTTATCAAGGTAAATTAGCCAATTCTGCGGACTGGTTACAAGCAAATAAAGTTAATTATGTTATCTTAGAGCGTCATCAAGATGCGGGCAGTTTTGAGTTAATTGATCAGCAAATTAAAGCAGATTACACATGGCAACGTTTTAGCCCACAACACCAAACGGCAAAAGGAATTTGGACACGTAAGGTGTTGTTTGAAAATCAAGAAGATATACGCCAGTAATAGTATTTACTGGACTTTATAAATGGTGGCACTCTTGAGTGGTGCCATTTAGGACGCGTTTTATATGAATAACAACGACCTAAATAATGACAACTAAAGGAATAGTTTTATGGTAGTTAATCCAGAATTAAGCATTGTAGTGTGCGTTTTAAATGAAGAAGAGAGTATTGATCTTTTTCTTGACGCCGTTACCCCTTTTATTGAGCAATCAGTAAACTCTTACGAGATTGTATTTGTTAATGATGGCAGTACCGACCGTACCCTTGAGATAATTAAAGAGCGTGTCGCCGATCCTGAGCGACACGTCAAACTGGTTAACCTTTCTCGTAACTTTGGTAAAGATACCGCATTAACTGCGGGTCTCGACTACGCCAAAGGTCAGGCGGTGATTCCGATGGATGTTGATCTACAAGATCCACCTGACTTGATCCCTGAAATGGTGAAAAAATGGCGTGAAGGTGCCGACTCAGTGATTGCGGTGCGTAAAGACCGAAGTGACGACGGCATCGTTAAACGTAAAACAGCAACGGCATTTTACAAAATAATTGGCCGCATGAGTAAAGTCGATATGCCACAAAATGCCGGTGACTATCGTCTTGTCGACCGAAAGGTTGTCGATGTGTTACAAAAAATGCCAGAAAAAGCACGTTTTATGAAAGGCTTATTCGCATTTCCGGGATTCACGAAAGACTACGTTTATTACAGTCGCCCTGCACGTGTTGCCGGCACGACAAAGTGGAACTATTGGAAGTTATGGAACTTTGCTTTGGATGGTATCTTCTCATTCTCAACCGCACCACTAAGAATCTGGACGTATGCCGGTGTATGTGTAGGTTTTGCATCACTTGCTTATTTAACCTTCGTGATTATCAAAACCTTAGTCTTTGGTGTTGATGTACCGGGTTACGCATCGTTGATCACCCTTATTCTGTTTTTCAGCAGTTTAAACCTGATTGGTATTGGTGTGTTAGGTGAATATATCGGGCGTATTTTTGAAGAGGTGAAAAACCGTCCGCTTTACGTTATCGAAGGTTATTACGGTCATGAAGAACAGGATCAAACGGTTACTCAACCTGCCTCCCGTGTTCGCCAAAAAATAGAATAATCACCATGAAACTACTCAGAGAGTTGGCGACTAACACACTGTTTCAACAGTTAGTGTCATTCGCCATTGTTGGCGTAGGAGCAACATTAACCCATGCGTTGGTGTTTAATGTTGCCTTCGACCAACTACAATTTCACCATCTCTTCGCTAATATACTTGGTTTTTGTGTTGCTTTTACTGTTTCCTATTTAGGCCAATTTCATTGGACCTTTAAGGCGCAAACAATTCAACTCGCAGATAAACGTAGCGCTTTTTTTAAATTTTTAAAAACAGCGCTACTTGGTTTTGCAGTTAATCTATTTTGGTCATTTCTCATTTTGGAAGTGTTACATCTGCACCACTATTTCTACTTAGCGTTATTAACTTTTGTCACCCCAATATTAATTTTCATGTTGAATAAATTTTGGGTATTTAAATAAAAACAATCGAATAAGTATGTGAGCTAAATTTCTGTCAGAAAAGAGAGCCACTATTTATTTCGTTTGATATAACAGTAAAGGACTACTGATATGCAAGGCATTACTGCTTCCCTGAACAATTGGGTAGCTCAATCAACCGAGGGCAAACAAGCCTATGTAACACTCGCTGGATTGGCGATATTATCGAGTATTATTCTGTTTATTCCATTTTGGATAGCGGGGGATTTCGACACTGTTTTTCGTCAGTGGGACGGCCCTAATTATGCTTACGTTGCAAAAACTTTATACGATATTCCTGCTGATCACCCTTTAACGCCTTACGGTACTACGCAGGCCTATTTTGCCTGTCATCTACCTATTTATCCGATGACCATTCGCTTGTTTTCCTTTATGGGATACAACAATGCGATGATTTTTACTACCTTGATGTACACAGTATTAGCCACGTTAACTTTTTATCAGCTACTCAAAGAGACCAAAGCGGTAGAAAGTCCAATGTGGTCGGCATTTATTAGCTTATTTATTCCTGCGCGTTATCTGCTTACACACAGTATTGGTGCAACCGAAAGTACCTTTTTATTCTTCACCTTTGCGTCTTTACTTTCATATCACCGTGGCCACTATATTTTGGCCTTTTTCTTCGGTGGAATGATGAGTATAACCCGTATTGTAGGTATCTTAATTGGTGGTGCCTATTTCATTATGTTGGTTAAGGAGCGTAAATGGAAAGTGTTACCTTGGCTGTCGATTGGTGCCTTGCCATTGTTATTAACCTTTACTTTCCACCATTACCAATTTGGTGATTTTTTTGCCTATTTTAGTTGGAATAACTCATTGATCCATGGCTCTCCTGTTGATATCTTTAAATATTATGCATCGAGCGGTAACGCGCAGTCAGCGGAGTTTTACCTCGTCATGTATGGAATTTATGGTTGTGGTGTCGCGATGTTATGGCGTAAACAGCTGTTCTTTTGGTATGCCGCTATTATGTATACCTTCTGCCTATTTATTTTCCACCAAGATGTAAGCCGATACCTTATCCCTATCGCACCATTAGCCATTGTAATTGCCTACGACCAAATACTGACCCGTAAAGAGGTGCGTATTGTGTTTATACCATTACTGATCTTGGTGTATATCTACGTATTTAATATGATGCATCATAACTTGATTGTGGAGTGGGTATTTGAAAATCTACAGAAAACCTTAGCCATGTAAGTGCTATCATCTATTGATATTTGTCGTTTAAATTTTGTATTGCGTGGTATTGATGAAGTCATTACAGAAATAGCTGATCTCTTTTGCTGGTTAAAGAAACTTACCTCTCCCTTGAAACTTTCGTAAAGGTAGCAATCATTTACGTCAAATTTCGCCTTGAGTTAAGTCACTTTTCAACGCAAAATTTAGATCACATACTTAATTCGATTGGTATTAATTAAAAAAAGGGCACTTGGTGCCCATTATTTTGTCACTAATATAATATTAGTCGGCTCATCACTTTTTAAATAAAGTCATGACCTGACCATTTATTTTATAATGCTTGCTGGCTCGATGTCGCTGGGTGATGGAAATGGGATAAATAGGTACCGATTGTATTTGGAAAGTTGCCTCGTTAAAGGATGACATTATGATTCATAAAACAAAAGCTAAATTAGTTTACCTTACCTTGTTAACATCCACCTTGATGCTAACGCATGTTTGTTTTGCACAGGAGATAAATGTAAAACAAGAAAAGAGTAAAGTAACAGAGTCCAAGCAAGCTGAACGCCCCCTCCAAACGAGCAGTGACATGTGGGTCGCTTTTACCTTAGAAAACGATATGTTTTCTATTAATCATAAAAGTGATGATGGTTATACCAACGGCGGTATTATTGCTTGGGGCTATGATACTAAAAATAGTTTTGAAGAAGTCGACATGCCAAATTGGATCCGTGCTCTCAGTAGTTGGACCTATCTAAACGATAAAAACCGTGAACATTTTTCAATTAATTATTCCATTACTCAAAAAATATATACACCTACTGACTTACAGGAAGAACAGCTGATAGAAGATGATCGACCCTATGCCGGAACATTAACATGGACAACGCGAATTCATAGTTTTGATCGTAACATTGCCAACAGCTTAGGCTTAACACTCGGTATCGCAGGCCCTGCTTCATTAGCAGAGCAAACGCAAAAGGTGATACACCAAATGACTGATTCTGAACAGCCACGTGGCTGGGATAATCAAATCTCCAACGAGTTAGTGTTTCAAATTGATGCCGAGCATATTCGTCGTTTGTATCATTATAACTTAAGCCGATCACTTCAATTCGATACAAATTTTTACAATAGCGCTGCGCTGGGGAACTTAAAAAGCAATGCGACAACCGGGTTGTCTTTTCGAATCGGTAGTAATCTAGTAAAAAGTTTTGCTTATATAACGCCTGCGCCTGCGCGAGCTGTTAATAATTTTGAAGGTAAAAGTGACTTTAACTGGTCTTTGTCTGCCTCTGCTTTTGGGTCTTATGTTTTTAATGATGTCTCTATTGATGGTAATACCTTTAAAGAAAGTCATACTGCTGAGTTAACTAACACTCAAACACTGTTGAGTTTAGGTTTAACACTAGATTGGGGGGATTGGGGGATAATATTTTCTACACAAAAAGCCAGCGATGCATTCGAAGGGCAACAAGGCGGTGGTTATTTCGGCGGTGTAAATATCGCTTATCATTTATAAGCTTTAAGGCGATTAGCACGAAAAAAATGGGCCTCAGGCCCATTTTTTGTATCGGAATTAGCAAGTAATATGGTAATACCAAATCCACTAAATAACTGTTCAATCTTACTGGTTAAAAGAAGCTATTTCAGCGTTAAAAATTTCGTAAAGGGAACAACCATTTGCATCAATTTTCGCCTTGAACTAACTCCTTTTTCCTGCGTAATATTTGATCACTATATTAGCGGAATTGGTATAAATCCTTCTTGTGATTTGTTCGATAAACTCATCTATTTATTATTTTCAGCTGCAATTTTAGCAATGCTATCGTAGGTTATTTTACCTGTTGCAACGCCTTGAACAGCTTCATTAGTAGATAAACCTGCTGCAGTTGCTTTCTGGATAAGATCGCCATTTAAGCCTGCATTTGACTGTGAAGAGCCTGTTGCGAAAACTGAAGTTGATAATAGAGCGAGTGTTATAAAGAGTATTTTTTTCATGTTCTTCACCTTTGTTTGTTAGTCGATGAAGATAATATACTGAGACATTGATCAAATAAGTAGGAAAGCCGGCATTTCCATTTTGGCAACTATGCTAAATACTAATCCGAATTAAACATTGGGAAATAATAGCTGTAAATCTGATGCTTATTGATGGTTAATTATTTTCTCACTTAGTTTAAATAACCATTTCTTTTGCGGATCATTCTGTTTTACTCGGTGATAAATCATCGCTAAGTTGAGGTTAAAATCAGAAAGAGAAGGCAATTCGATGGCGCGACAACCTTCGGGAAACTGCTGTCCCATGGTCACAGAATAGATATCAGAAGATCTGACCAGATTTTCAATCGCAAGCGTATTCTCGATTTCACCATGGCAGATAACCTTATTGCCTATTGCATTGAGTCGTTGCAATAGTGGATAACGAAAATGATCTTGGCTTGCATTACCTGTTATAACTAATGGAAATGCTTGTAGCTCTTGAAATGTGTGTGCGGGATGATTATTACGCACGAAAAAAGTAGGGGAGATATCGCAGATAGTTTTTTGCATCATTACTTGCGGCAGCGTTTCATCATAGGCGTTAAAAAGCACAGCATCTTCGCCAGCAATTAAGCGTGATCGCGCTTCTAAGTTCCATTGACGTATGAATATTTTCGCCACTGGCGCTTGTTTACGTATTTCTAGGTATAACTTATCTGCAAAGCGGTCTAAAAATAATGGTGCACCATATATGATGATATCTTGTTTTAATGTTTGCGGATTAAAGCTCGTATGTTGGATAGCATCAAGGTTTGAAAGGATATGCTCAAAATAGCCTATATTATCCTCCATAAATGGAGTCGGTTCAAAGCCACTTTTAGTTTGTACAAACAAGGGATCTTCAAAATGAATTTTTAATTTTGAAAGAATTTTGCTGATTGCACTAGAAGATTTATCAAGTGAGTTAGCCACCAATTTTACATTGCTTAATTCATACATTTTAACCAATACATCAATACTTTGAATATCTAAGTTATTACGCATCACTACATCCTTATAACGCTAACGGTAGTACTGCTTATCACCCTAGCATTATTTTACAATTTGCTCTAATGACACTGCACCTTTTTAATAAAGTGCTTATCGCCAAATATCATTATTGTTTCTGATTTTTAGGTGTGATTGTGCGAATAAATACTAATCAGCAAAACACTGCGTATAGTTTTAAACCCTTGTTGATTTGAGAGTGAGTGCTAAAAATTGACAGAAGATCTGATGGATATAACGTAAGGTTAATTTAAAGATACAAGTGGGTTTTAGCATCAAATGCCCATCAGCCCTTAACTGACAGGCATTTACTTTCTTCCCCTTTTTTATAAGGACCTACAAACTTCTTTACTATAAAAGCTTCAATCTTTTTGCCCCTTTTATCATCCACTTCTGACCCGGTTTTTCGACCAGATAATAGGTGAAAACTGACAGTGGAATAAGCGCACCAAATACCCATAAAAGGGTGTTGGTAGTAAATCCGTAGTGTGGAATATGTAGTGCTTTATATAAAGCCAATAACCAGAAATGGTTAAGGTAAATAGAGAAGGATAGGGTACCTAAGTAATCTAAACGAGTGATGCGAAAAAGATCGCTCAACCAGCCTGCTTGAAATACAAACACCAAGATAGTGATTGAAAATAGCATGGGGGCGATAAAGTCGGTGCGTGCACGAATATTGGTATGCACCATGAGGTAAAAGCAGGCCACTAATAGCGCAATTTCAATCACGGTCATGATAAGTTTTTTCGTTATCGGCCGATAGTTGGGTGTAGGCATCTGTTCAATGGCACGATAGGCGCGATAGACCACCATGCCTAAAAAGAACCCCGCAAAGCAGTGTACTAAGCCTGCATTGAGATATCCCCATAAAAGGTGAATATGCAGGTCTAAATGATGGTATTGACTACTTAATAAAATATAACCCGCCAGTGATAAAATGAGTAATAGCAGCGTATTACCCTTTTTAGCGACATACGCAAATACCACTAAATTAACCCAAAACTCAACACTGATGCTCCAGCTCGGCTCATTCCAAGAGAGCCAGTAGTTAGTAAAGCCTGTATTTTGAATCAGGAAGAAATGCGACATAAAGCTTAGTGTTGCACCATCACCAAAGTTTGGCATGCTATTGGTGGCAAGGTAGACCGCTAAAATAGTGAACAGGGTGAAGATATGCAATGGCCATAGTCGTGCTAAACGTAAAAGGGTAAATTGCGTTAAGGTTGTTTGGCGATGGTCGCTATTTTGTTGCTCATCAAAGTAACGAAAGCTGAGGATAAAGCCACTTAAAATAAAGAACATATCAACAGCAAGGTAACCCGGCCACCCAGGACTGAGGTGAAAAAAAACCACGATTAAAGCTGCCAAACCACGCAGGGCATCAAGTGAATAAAAACGCATTTAAATTATCTACCTTTTTGAATGAAAAAACGGAATAACAGTATTAATAGGAGTATTGCTACCATGGCACTGCTCGCAACGCTAAAGAAAGGCAACATATCAAGGTGGTAACGATGCAGTTCGCCCATGTATTGCAGTAGGGCAAAGCGTGGCAAGTTGCAGTATAAAACTCCGCCTAAGGCACCAAATAACGTCACGATAAATGAATAAGTGGCTAAAGCACTATAACCAATACCAAAGCTAAGGGGATCTCGATTTAATAATCGCGTCACTATGCCAGCAAGCCCAATGGTGAAAAAGGGAAGCAGTGGAATCAAATATCGTGGGCCATATTGGCAAGTGCCTAGTGTTTCAATATTAAGCAGATAAAATAGGTGTAGCAGAATAGCTAAAAATATAAATACACGAGTTTGCAATGCTAACTGCTTAGTCCACATAAAAAAGGCAAAACCAAGCATTAATAGCGGTGAGTAGTACCAAAGACTCAGTCCACCGATTCCAAAATAGGCGTTTAAGTGATGACTAAATTGCGCCCAACTAAAGTTAAAAAAGGTATCTGCATAGTTGCCCGCGACATTGGCTTGCGTTAATGGGCTACCAAAATAGTAACCGTTATAGATAGCCAGTGGTAACAGCCCGAGTAAAAAACCACATCCAGTAGCAATACTATTGTTTATTTTAAAACGACTGATTGAATATAAACCGATAGCCGCCACTATCAATGCTGGTAGCATCGATACAAAAATCGCTAAGCCTAAAAATAGTCCCGCTAAAAAGGCAAGCGGGTGTCGTGTATTGTCATATTGAAGGGCATTTTTCTCGATGCAGTACAGCGCATAAATTATCAAGCTACTGGCCATAATGTCGTGGTGCTCAATGCCTGAAAATATCAACCAAGGACTAGCGAAAGCCAGTGGAAAAAGTGCAAATAAGCTGACTTGTGGGGTAAAACGCCATAACAATAAGGTTTTATAAAGTAACATTATGGCGAGTGCGGACATGAAACTGGTTGAAAAAAAGGTTACCAATGAGGCGGTCAAATCGTAGTTGTCGTTGTAGTTATAACCGAGTGCGCGAATCGCAAAATAGGGGATGGCTGCGAGTGTAAATTGTCCCGGTTGTTTAGCTGCAAAGCGTTGTCCATCTTTCCAGAATACATCTCCAAGCGGTTGTAAATTCGGATGTTTACTGTGTCCAAGTGTGTAAGTGCCATGTTCAACAATGGCATCAATACCCATTTGCTGTAGGTTAAAAACACGTTGGTCTTGCAGGTTGATGGTAGCGCCAATAAATAACCATGAAAGGAAAAATAGTGCGCTAGGAACAGTAAATAGCGCCTTAATTTTAGTTAAACGCATTATTCTTCATCCTTTAACTTTTTAGGGTGGAGCGATGTGCTTGGGATGTTTTGCAATTTCCCTTGCGGTGTTTTATAAAATAGGCGGATAGTTGCTCCTCCCATTGCTTCCATGTAATCCACTTCGATGCGATGATATCCCGCCTTGAAATGGCGTTTATTGTGTTTTCGTTCAACACCATGAAAGCCCCAGTTATCAATTAAGATACGATCATCAATATACAATCGTGCGCCATCATCACTTTCGAGCACAAACTCATATTCTCCATTCTCTGCTAAGTGAATAAGTCCTTGCCACTGCACTGAAAAGTTATCGCTCTGAGTAATACCATCGGGAGATTGATAACCCCAATCGACATTGATGCCGGATTCAATGCGTTTAAGAATGGTCTTTTTAAAATCTAAGCCATCAAAATAGGTCGTCAACAGTCCTGTTTGTTTCATCCTATATGCTTGTAAATTAATATTTAGCAGGCCTGTAATGACTTGATCTTGTTCATCTAAATAAATCCGTTGTAGCACGCCAAACTCGCGATTAGGACGATAGAAATACTCATAAAAGGCGCGATCAGGATAGTGTTTCATCAACGCTTGATAGTTACCATTTAATGATTGTGCGATAAGCACCTCATTACTGAAGTCGAGAGCGTTTCGAGTTAAATCAACGGGATGCATTGTGCCTGAATGTGAGGTTAAGAACACCACTGCGTTGTCTAATTGCGCATCATCAATCGTGCGAAACAGGTTAGTGCGCTCAAATATTTGCTCTTGAAAATAATCAGAAGCTTGCACTAATTGTTTTAGTGAAAGGGTCGAAAAAATGAGGGTAAAGGCGTAAAACAAGCCTTTTGCGTAACGATTTTTAGCGTGTAGTAACGATAAAGAAAGTGCGCTTAACAGCGCAATGGGCACGTAAAAAGCATAAAAATAGCGTGGCCCATATTGATTTGCTGGAGGACCGCCATATAAGAGGTAGATAATAATCACAGCAGGAATGCTTGCCAATAATGCGATGATTAAACTTCTGTGTCTATTCACTTTGGCATCTTTGCCTTTAAATAAACACAGTGGTAATAATAAAAGCGCCCAGGCCCAAACAAACCAATTAAACAGCAGAGCAACGTTTGGCACTGTGCGTTGTAGATAGCCGACCTCCCATATTTTGCTAAAATCAAAGCTATCTCCGTGTTCTGTATGTACTTGGAAGATGAAACGCGTACCGGAATCATGAGGATTATAAAATTGATAAGCGGTGGTTAATACATCACCGGTTAAATGTTGGTTATAGGCTAATAAAGGCAGTAAAAAGCAGAATGCGCCTGCACAAAATAATGCTATTTCTCTCACTAATGTTTGTAGGTTAAAACGTTGTTGCTGATTTAACTGATAGAGATAATAAACCAGTAGTGGCAGTAAAAAAGGTAGCGGATCTAAGTAGCGGGTGATTAATGCAAAACCAAAAGCTAAACCGCTATAAAAGAGCAATTTGTTACCTTGCTTTGAGCCTTTTTGTTGCACGCTATTAAAAAACAGAAACAGTGCTAAACCAATAAAAAAAGCGTTGACCGTGTGCGAGAAAAATGAACCCGATGTTAATAAAAACCAAGGGTTAAGTAGTGTTAGTAATACCGCAATCCAGCCGACTTTCGAGGAAAAGTAACGCCTGCAAAAATAAAATAACAGCAACACTGTCGCTGCACCAAACAGCGCATTAACAGTCCAATAAAGCTTGATAGCAAAATGTTCCTCTATTAAAGCCGCTGGTGCTAATAACAATGAGTAACCAGGAGGGAAGCGACCATAATAACGTCCCTCATTCTCACCAATATGAACTAAGTAAAAATACGGTTGTAAGTGTTCGTTAGCGACACTTTTAGGGTGAATGTCGCTATACACTTTTCCTTGAGCAAAGTTTTTTGCTTGAAATACATAGGCGTATTCATCTGCTGAGTTTGGGAAGTGTTGAATAACGTTTTTGGCGATAAACGCAATCACAAAAAACGAGACGACAAAAATCATCAAGCCGATTTTTATCGATTTTGAAGTTACAGGCATTTTCCTTTCCATCCATGGAATGCGTATTGGTTGATACGCTGATTGTTCTCGATACTATGTTTAGCATTACTGTTCGACCATCCTAGTCTGTCAAGATAATATCATGCCTAAATCAATGATTGCTATGCTATTAGTCCACTTTTGTCGTGTGGATTTGAAAACAAAATAACGGTGCGACGGGCTAAGTGTGATAAAGATGGTGATTCTGTTATAAATTGGATAGAATGACCGCCATTTATTGACGGTCATCAAGACGCCATTTTTATCATGTAACAACACAGGTATTTTACGCTTCATGAAGAATATTCGTAACTTCTCAATTATTGCCCATATCGACCACGGTAAATCGACACTATCAGACCGCTTAATTAGCACATGTGGTGGATTAAGTGACCGTGAAATGGAATCTCAAGTTTGTGATTCAATGGATATTGAACGTGAACGTGGTATCACAATCAAAGCACAGAGTGTGACGCTAGATTATAAAGCGCAGGATGGTGAAACTTACCAACTTAACTTTATCGATACTCCAGGACACGTTGATTTCTCATACGAAGTATCACGTTCGCTGGCCGCTTGTGAAGGTGCATTATTGGTTGTTGATGCCGGCCAAGGCGTAGAGGCACAAACATTAGCTAACTGTTATACCGCGCTAGATATGGATTTAGAGGTGGTGCCAATCTTAAACAAGATTGATTTACCGGCTGCAGAGCCTGAGCGTGTTGCAACAGAAATTGAAGATATTATCGGTATTGATGCTTCAGAAGCGGTACGTTGTTCTGCAAAAACAGGTTTAGGTATTGATTTAGTTTTAGAAGAGATTGTACGCGCAGTACCACCGCCAGAGGGTGATCTTGATGCGCCACTGCAAGCGCTGATCATTGATTCATGGTTTGATAGCTACCAAGGTGTTGTATCACTGGTACGTATTAAACATGGCCAAATTAAAGTTGGCGACAAGATGAAAGTAATGTCTACCGATGGCGTTCACCTTGTCAGCAAGGTTGGTTACTTCACACCAAAACAGTATGAAACAGGCGTATTAAAAGCCGGTGAAGTAGGTTACGTGATTGCTGGCATTAAAGAGATCTTAGGCGCACCCGTGGGTGATACGTTAACCACGGTTAGCAACCCAGCAGAGGAAGCGTTAGGCGGTTTTAAACGTGTGACACCACAGGTTTATGCAGGCCTTTTCCCGGTGAGTTCTGACGATTATGAAAACTTCCGTGATGCCTTAGCAAAATTAAGCATTAATGATGCTTCGTTATTCTTTGAACCTGAAAATTCATCGGCATTAGGTTTTGGTTTCCGTTGTGGCTTCCTTGGTCTATTACACATGGAGATCATTCAAGAGCGTTTAGAGCGTGAATACGATATTGATCTTATCACCACAGCGCCAACGGTAGTTTATGAAGTAGAAACCACTGATGGTGAAGTGCAGTACGTGGATAGCCCTGCTAAATTACCTGCGGTTAACAATATTCATGAAATTCGCGAGCCAATCGCTGAGTGTAATATGCTGGTACCACAGGACTACTTAGGTAACGTAATTACCCTATGTATCGAAAAACGTGGCGTACAAACCAACATGGTCTATCACGGTAATCAAGTGGCATTAACTTACCATATCCCAATGGGTGAAGTGGTAATGGACTTTTTTGACCGCTTAAAATCTACCAGTCGCGGTTATGCTTCACTTGAATATAACTTTATTAAGTTTGAAGTCGCGGACATGGTACGTGTTGATGTACTGATTAATAGTGATCGTGTTGATGCATTAGCATTGATAACGCATCGCACTAACTCAGAAACATACGGTCGCCAATTGGTTGAGAAGATGAAAGATCTAATTCCTCGCCAAATGTTCAACATTGCAATACAAGCCGCGATCGGAAGCAAAATCATCGCACGTTCAACGGTTAAACAGCTAACGAAGAACGTATTAGCGAAATGTTATGGTGGTGATATCAGCCGTAAGAAAAAGCTCCTCAAGAAACAGAAAGAGGGTAAAAAGCGAATGAAGTCAGTTGGTAACGTTGATATTCCACAAGAAGCGTTCTTAGCAGTGCTGCATATAGGTAAAGATAAATAGTGGTAATTATTCAGGTCGCAGCTATTTAAGTATATTTTCTCGTCGAAAACGCACATTTAAACGATGTTTTTTCGTCTACAACGATATATCTAAATCGACTCGCCCTGAGCACTTATTGGATAAGCGTCAATAAGTATGCCTCATCTAAATAATGCGTTGATTTTTAATCAACGCATTTTGTGTTTTGAATATAGGAAATAAAAATGGCAAATACATTTGCACTAATTTTAGTTATTTTGACATTTGTAACCGGGATAGTTTGGGTTATCGATAAACTTAAATGGGGACCCGCACGTAAAGCTGCGCGTCAAGCCGCACAGGATCAAGCAGAAGTTGGACTTGATGAAAAAACACTGGCTACAATCCATCCTGAAAATGTACTCATTGAAAACGCTCGTTCGCTTTTTCCAGTGATTGCGGTGGTATTTGTATTACGTTCTTTTTTATATGAACCTTTTCAAATTCCATCTGGCTCGATGATGCCAACCTTGTTAGTAGGTGATTTTATTTTAGTAGAGAAGTTCTCTTATGGGGTAAAAGAGCCGGTATGGCAAAACAAGTTAATTCCTGTTGGTGAGCCTAAGCGTGGTGATGTTGCGGTATTTAAATACCCTGAAGATCCACGTGTTGATTTTATTAAACGAGTGGTTGGTTTACCGGGCGATAGTATTGTTTATAAAGATAAACAGCTTTACCTTAAGCCTGCCTGTGAATCACAGAACTGTGGTAACTACAAAGCCTTAGACACGCAGCTATTAGGTAAAGAAACCTTCAAAGATCAACCGGGTATGGTTGAGGTATATAGCGAAATTTTAGGTGAGGTGGCACATCAAATACTTATCTCTCCTCATATTCCAGATCGTGCAGCAAGCTTCTACCAGCAAAGCGATGTGAAAACCTATCAATATGAATGGATTGTTCCTGAAGGCCATTACTTTGTGATGGGCGATAATCGTGATAACAGTGCCGATAGTCGTTTCTGGGGATTTGTGCCTGAGCAAAACTTAGTCGGTAAAGCGGTCGCAACGTGGATAAGTTTTGAATTCTATCGTGATCCAAATGGCTTATTGCCAACGTGGGTACCAAGTGGCGTACGTTTTGAACGTATTGGAGCAATTAAATGAGCGACAATATGAAAGACAATGAACTAAAACGTTTAGAGAAGCGTATTGGTTATCAATTCAACGACTTTTTACTGTTAAAGCAAGCATTAACGCATCGTAGCGCATTAGGTGCGCACAATGAGCGTTTGGAGTTTTTAGGCGACTCTATTTTGAGTTTTGCGATTTCAACGGATCTTTACTTACGTTTTCCTAAGGTTACCGAAGGTGATTTAAGTCGTATGCGTGCAACCCTTGTCTGTGGGAAAATGCTGGCAGAAATAGGTCGAGAGTTTAACCTTGGCGATTGTTTAATATTAGGCCCTGGTGAGCTTAAAAGCGGTGGTTTCCGTCGTGAATCGATTATTGCAGATGGCGTTGAAGCAATCATCGGCGCAGTGTTCTTAGATTCTGATATCGATACTGCGAAAGCACTGATATTGCGCTGGTTCGATAGTCGTTTAAAAAACATTAAACCGGGAATTAGCCAAAAAGACCCGAAAACTCGTTTACAAGAACATTTACAATCTCGTAAGCAACCGCTGCCTGTCTATGAAGTATTAGAAGTGAAAGGTGAAGCACATAACCAACAATTTACCATGGCATGTATCATCGATGGTATTGACGCGGTGCAGGGCGTTGGCACTAGTCGCCGTAAAGCTGAGCAAATGGCCGCAGGCAAAATGTTAGTGGCACTTTTGGGAGAAACAGAATGACACAGAAATGTGGATTAGTTGCGATTGTGGGGCGCCCTAATGTTGGTAAATCAACGTTAATCAATGCGCTACTTGGCCAAAAGGTGAGTATCACATCGCGTAAAGCACAAACTACCCGTCACCGTATATTAGGTATTGATACAGATGGCGATTATCAGACTGTTTTTGTTGATACTCCCGGATTACATATCGAAGAAAAACGTGCTATTAACCGTTTAATGAACCGTGCAGCGTCAAGTTCGATTAATGATGTTGAGATGGTTATTTTTGTCGTTGAAGGAACGCACTGGAACGAAGACGATGAGATGGTACTGAGCAAGTTTGAATACCTGAAATGTCCGGTTATTCTTGCGGTGAATAAAATCGACAATGTCGAAGATAAAGAGTTATTGTTGCCACACTTAGAAGAGCTAGGAAAGCGTTACAACTTCAAACATATTTTACCAATGTCGGCGAAGAAGGGCGATAACATCGAAAAGATTCGCCAGTGGTCTCAAGAAATTCTACCGGAGTCGGAGTTCTACTTCCCTGAAGATTATATTACTGACCGTTCATCACGCTTTATGGCATCAGAAATTGTGCGTGAAAAATTAATGCGTTTCTTAGGCGATGAGCTCCCTTATTCGGTGACCGTTGAGATAGAGCAATTTAAGCAGCAAGCTAATGGTATGTTGCATATTAATGCACTGATTTTAGTTGAACGTGATGGCCAAAAACGGATGGTTATCGGTAATAAAGGCGAAAAAATCAAAGCTATCAGTATGCAATCTCGACTTGATATGGAAGAGTTGTTTGATGCAAAAGTCTTCCTTGAGGTTTGGGTGAAAGTGAAAACGGGTTGGTCAGACGATATGCGAGCATTGCATAGCCTTGGCTACTCTGACGACTATAGTAAATAAGCGCGTCGATATTTAACACAACTCTGCGTTGGAAATACTCATTTGCAGTAGCAAACTGCGTATTTCCGCCTTGATTAGTGATAAATCTCTTTGCGCTTAAATTACTATTTAGGAATGTTGATTGCACAATTTATCATCAGCTAAGAGCTTTCCAATTTATGTCCATTGAGTGTCACAACGCTTTTATTCTGCATCGACGGCCCTATCGAGAAACGAGCCAGTTACTGGATCTCTTCTGTCAGGATGTGGGCAAAGTTAGCCTTATTTTTAAAGGTGGCCGTAGTGGTACACGGATGCGTCGAGGCTCTGCACAGCCCTTTACCTTGTTGCAAGCAACCTATTTTGGTCGTGGTGATCTAAAAACCGTAAAATCCCTTGAAGCTAAAACTCAGGTTGTTCCATTGGCGGGTAACCGCTTGTACATGGCGATGTATATTAATGAGCTTTTGTATCGCTTGTTGCAAGCAGAAACGGCCTGTGATGGGCTGTTTAATAGTTATCAAGATACACTGCTAGCGATTGCAGGCGATGACGATCCGCAGATAGCATTGCGTAATTTTGAGTTAACCCTATTGGAAACACTAGGATATGGTGTTAATTTTGAGGAAGATATCTACAGTGGCGAGTTATTAGAGTGTGGGTTCGAATATCAATACCAGCAACAAGCTGGGTTTTTTGCTAAACAAGCGATTCATAACAAACAACATATTTATACAGGAGAGCAGATTCAAGCACTCGCTGAACGCAACTTTTGTGAACCAGATACGATACAAGCCGCTAAACGTTTTTGTCGGCAAGCATTAGCCCACCTATTGGGCGGAAAACCATTACATAGTCGCGCGCTGTTTAACAGTGCGAAATAGAGGAAGTCCATGAGTAAATTATTATTAGGCGTTAATATCGACCATATTGCAACACTGCGAAATGCACGTGGTACTTGTTATCCTGAGCCTGCTCATTTAGCTGCTGTTGCCGAAACAGCGGGCGCGGATGGCATTACTATCCATTTACGTGAAGATCGTCGTCATATTAAAGATCGTGATGTCGCCGTCTTAGCACAAACCTTACAAACACGTATGAACCTTGAGATGGCTGTTACCGATGAGATGGTTGAGATTGCCATTAAAACGCAACCTGCTTTTGTCTGTTTAGTACCGGAAAAACGTGAAGAGCTGACCACAGAAGGTGGCTTAGATGTTGTTGGCTCTTTTGCTAAGGTCGCCGATGCTGTCGCGCGTTTGAATGCTGCCAATATTCAAGTATCCCTGTTTATTGACCCTGAAAACGATCAAATTGATGCCGCTATTAAAACTGGTGCTGCATATATCGAACTGCATACAGGACAATATGCAGATGCAGAAACCGAGGAAGTTGAGCTAGCTGAGTTAAATCGTATTGCCTTAGCTGCGACTTATGCATCGAAGGCGGGTATTAAAGTCAATGCTGGCCACGGTCTTAATTACCACAATGTAAAACCAATTGCGGCTTTACCTGAAATTATTGAGCTTAATATTGGTCATGCGATTGTCGCACGTGCTGTGGTTGATGGTTTTGCATCGGCTGTGACCGAAATGAAACGTCTGATGATTGAGGGAAGAGCAGGGTTGTAAGTGCTTACTCTTACTTTCTTTATTTAGATTATTAAAAACCTATCAGCCATTGGTTGATAGGTTTTTTTATGGCTACGAATTACAGTATGCTTTTAGGCACAATACGGCGCGTTTTTACTTTTAAGCGTGTACTGGTTTTGACTAAATGATCTGGATTCCATGTTAATGTTGTTTGCCATGCATTTTCGGGTTGCATCTCAACCAACATTCCCGCTTTTACCTGTTTTGCAATTTTAGTCGATGGAATTACTGTAATGCTCTCGGTATTGAGGTTTGCGCTACGTGGATCTAAATTGAAGGTTGCGATGACGGTAATTTCATCATCAATCACCATCGATTTTGCATGTAGAGTAAAGATAGGTGGTGTGGTTAATTGACGGTGCATCTCCTCTGACATCACCTTTTTCCTAATTTGCGCATCGGGCTTAAATTCATAAATTTCGACACCAATTTCAAGTAGTGATTTGCGCACGCGCTGATAACCATTAAAGGCTTCAAAGTTATCATTAGAAGCAAGGCTATTGGTGAGGATTTTAATGCTAACACCATTGTCGATAAGCTTTTTAAACAAATTTTGACTGAGATCGGTAGTGATTAAGTAGGGGGTTTGAATAGTAATCGAGTGTTTTGCACTTTGTGTCAGTTCGATTAATCGTTTGGTTGATAAACCGCCACCTGCAAGAAATTGGCTTTGATCATTTTTTCCCGGTTTGTCAGAGACATATTCGATATCATCTAACCAATGCAGTTGGTCGCTATTTTGAATCGCTTTGATAGTCGCGGGCATATTATGAATTTGTGCGCGAATTTCTGGTAGAAAGTTGATTGGATCACAGGCGTATTGATGTAATGGCGTATAGTCTGGTTTTTTATATTTCTGTTTAACCAAATTAGCCACCGGTACGCTGAGCGGGTTATCCCAGAACTCATCAAAAGAGCCTTGTACGCGACTTACTTCGCCACCAATCAGTAACACATCCCTGTCTCTAAAATTAAACCCGTGATCGTAGCCAAAATATTCATCGGCAATATTACGGCCACCAGTAATTGACACTTTGCCATCGACGGTGAATGTTTTATTGTGCATACGTTGATTAAAACCGTGGAAGTCAGTGACTAAATTACCCAGTTTTTGAAATATATTCTTACCGACATTAGCCATCGGGTTATATATGCGTACCGACAAATTTTCGTGGGCATCGAGTTGCAAAAGTTCATCTCCCTTAGCATCAATCATAATATCGTCTACTAATAAGCGTACTTTGATACCACGGTTTGCCGCTTGTACTAAGTAATCTGTGGCGATTAAACCAATGTTATCTGTTGAGAAAATAAAGTATTGAATATCGATACTTTGTTCGGCGTATTCGGTTAGCCATGCTCTTGTTAACAGCGCCTCTGTACTTTGCTCTAATATGTAAACCCCGGTTTTATCTTTCATTTTATTGGCAATGGGCGCTAGTTGATCGGTTAAGCTGGTGGCGGGTTTATGGGTAATGGTGGCACAATGATCAACAGTCACCTCTGGCAAGCGTTGCATCGTGTCATCACATGCAACAATCGATAACAGTAATACGCTGATTGAGAAATATTTAACGAAGTGGGGGAGGTGGTGTTTAAACATTGTTAGTCCTTTATATCACTTTCCATTTTTGTGAATATAACATCAATAGTACTGATGTCGTATCGCTTTAATCGTTAATGCCTGTTCATATATCTATATTGTGAGTAAAATTGTTCCGTTAAAGTGGCAAGTTACTGCTATTTTCAATCATTTATTTTTTTGGGAGCCCTATTTAAATGGCTAATAAGTTCTTTTCTGTGAATGAGTTTCGTGAACAGTTTCCAATTTTAGCGCAACAGATGGGGAGCCACCCGCTTATCTATTTAGATAATGCAGCGACGACTCAAAAACCAAGTGAAGTGATTGATGCGATTAGCCATTATTACCTTAACGATAACGCCAATGTGCATCGTGCAAGCCATCAATTAAGTAATCGCGCTACAACTGCTTTTGAAAAAGCGCGTGAAACAGTATGCCAATTTATTAATGCGCGAAGCTGTAAAGAGATCGTTTGGACGAAGGGGACAACCGAGGGATTTAACTTACTAACACATGTTTTTTCTTCACAGCTGAGGGCTGGTGATGAGGTGATTATCAGTACACTTGAGCACCACGCTAATATTGTGCCGTGGCAGATGCTGGTAGAAAAGGTGGGTATTAAATTAAAAGTGATTCCGCTAACCGATGAATATTGTTTAGATATTGCTGCTTATCAACAATTACTGTCGCCAAAAACTAAGTTTGTTTCCGTTGCACATATTTCTAATGCTTTAGGGATTATTAACCCAATCGAAGAGATGATCTCATTAGCGCATCAGGTCGGCGCGCAAGTGATCATCGATGGCGCACAGGCAGTTGCGCATCTTCAGGTTGATGTCCAAGCGCTAGATTGTGATTATTATCTTTTTTCTGCACATAAACTATTTGGTCCAACGGGGGTTGGGGTTTTATATGGCAAGCAACATCTGTTAGACGCATTGCCTCCTTGGCAGGGGGGAGGTGAGATGATAAAAACGGTGAGTTTTACAGGTACCACCTATAATGATCTGCCCTTTAAATTTGAAGCGGGAACACCCAATATTGCCGGGGTGATTGGTTTAGCGAGCGCGATTGATTTTGTAAATAGTTACGATCGTAAAATGCTGATGTTACATGAGCAGATGTTGCTTTCAATGGCAGAGAGTGCGTTAATTTCGATACCCGAAATCACTGTACTTTGTGCAGGTATTGCTAAATCGGGCGCGATTAGCTTTACAGTTGACGGTGAACATCACAGTGATATTGCCATGTTACTCGATGCACAGGGGATTGCGGTGCGCAGTGGTAGTCATTGTGCGATGCCACTTTTATCTGCCTTGAATTGCATTGGTACGGTGCGCGTTTCTTTCTCTTTGTATAATACGCTTGCTGAAGTGACTACTTTTATTAATGCTTTAAAAGGGGTGATTAGTTTATTAAAAGAGTAGTAATGCCAGCGCACTTTTTGAGTTTTATCGCAAAAAATAAGGGATGCTAGTGCATCCCTTATTTAATTAAACGAATTAATAGTTGCTCTGCTTTACTGGTAAAGCTTCGTTTTGAGCTAATGTTAAATTATTTAACGCGCCATGCTCCCCATTCCCCGCTTGTATCGGGTTTATCACCTTGTGTCCACCATGAGGCAATATAAGTAATATCATTCATTACTACTTCATCACCTTTTTGATAGATGCTATCGGCATTCCATTGTGGAGCTCCGCTGCAGTTAGGTTGTAACATTTTTGCATATTGTGTCACTGTCATAGTATCTGATGAAGTACCAACAGTTAGCTCATATTGGTAAGTTCTTACGGGGGGCTGAGGTATCAATAAGTCATCGGTTGTGCAAAGGTTCGTTACTGCCCAATCATCTAAGGTGATTGTGGTGGTATTTAAGCGCTGATCAACAGTAACAGGCGCTGGCGCTCCCGGTGTTATTGCTTTCCACTCTCCAAAGCCTGCTGGTTGAAAGTCATAGGTATAAGAGGCTTTCCAGGTTGACTGAGAGCTGTCTAAAATGACAACACGATCATCATATGGCTCCACAATAACATCTTCACCGGCATCGCTGTTGTAAAGGATACTATGATAGTAATAATCGATATTTAGTGTGGGTGTGAGTGTTATTGTTGGGGTTGGAGTTGGCGTAACAAGTTGCAATGGCGCAGTTGGTGTCGCGGGTGGTGTTGGTGTAGCGGGTGTTTGCTCGCAGGCTACATCATTCCAAAACCAAGAGCCTGAACGTGGTGTTTCCCATTTTCCTGGATTGTTTTTTGCTTCAAAGCAACTATCTGCATAGCGCACGATATCGCCATTTTTTACTAACGTTTCACCAAGTGTAAACGTCATAATATCCTCAGTACCTGTAATTGGTAGGGGGGTCGGTGGCGGCGTTGGTGATACTGTTGGTGGTATCGTTGGTTGTGGTGGCAAAGAAGGCGTCGGGCATGCGAGTGGAAGCATAATATGATCCTGTGAAATAATCACTGAGTCAGTATCGTTACCGACAGTTAATTGATACTCGATTTGACGTGGTTTTTGGATGTTTGGACAGGTTGCATAGGATGGCATCCACGACGCTAAGGTCACTGTAGTCACCAGTTCATTGGAAATAACAACATCGGGTTCACCAGCGACCACTTTCGTCCATTTCACCTCTTCATCGGTAATCGCTTGTTTATCACCATTCAATGAATATTGCACTGTTGACGCTAAGCCAGATAACGTCACTGTAGTTGCGTTAAAGCTTGCTTCGACTTTAATATCCGGGCCTGCATTGCTGTGATAAATGACAACGGGGGCATTCGGTTTTAATGTTGGCGTTACGGCAATGGGTGTCGGCGCGATGGTTGGAATTGAAGTTGGCGTCGGAGTAGGGGCGAGCTCTCCCTTAATATTACCGACGGCTTTATTCATCGCATTTAATAGTCGTAACTCTTCATTACCGCCATCGCCATCAATGTGCCATGCCACCATGCCACCTAGGCCCTGTTGCTGAAGAAAATCCCCTCTGGCCGCAATTGATTGTGGTGTATCATAAGCGATTAATACTTTGCCTAGGCTATCCCATGAGAAAGAAGCTTGTGCTTGTTCATCCCAGTAGTAGTTTGCGTTGGGGTTAGCAACGATATATTTTAGTGATTCGTGATAGTCAATGATGCCACTTTGATTTGGAAATTCTAATACTGACTTATCGAGAAGAGGGTGGCCACTTGCACTGCTTGGCGTGATGCCATCTTCTATTTGTACATCGAGCCAAGCAAGACCATGCATAGAGGTACCCAATACTAATTTATCGGCTGGTACGCCCTGTGCGAGTAATAAACGGGTTGCGTTTGCTACGGTGGATGATGGGCGACCAAGTGGTGCATAATCGGGAGCGGTTTGATCGCTCTGTGCAGAAGGTGCAAATTCACCAATCCCTTCACATTGCTCGGTGTTGGTTGTCGCACTACAATAAAGCGCTGATGGATGACCTGTTTCTGTTGCCCATTCTGAAGTTAAATTATTAGGCATCATGAAAATATTGTCGAGGTATTGTGCCGCTTGCGCGTAATCGACATCTTGAAGTTTATCCCAGCTAACGCCAATCGCTGTGGTTAACTCATATTGTCTTCCTGTCTCAGCGCTTAACTCATCAAGCATCACGCGTAACTCTTGCATTAATGCCACATAAGCAGGACCATCATTGACAGGATCGCCAAGTAGGTTATTCGCACCGCCACCTCCGGGAAATTGCCAATTAATATCTAGACCATCAAATAATTTCCATGTTTTTAGGAACTCCTTCGCCGATGCAACAAAGGTATCGCGATTGGCTTTATTAGTGAATCCATGGAATGGGTCCGATAACGTTGCGCCGCCAACTGATGGCAAGATAGTTAGGTGCGGTTGGCCTTGTTTGAGTGCCATTAGTTGGCCAAAGTTACCAGCACCGATGTCGTTGAATGCGATTGCTTTACCGTCAATGGTCATCACTTTTTCAGACCCTCGTTGCGTACCTAAAGCTGCAAAGGTATCGTGGATCACCATTTCATAATCTTGGCTGTCGGTACAGTTTTTTTGTAATACTTTCCAACCAGTTTCATCCTCTTTTTTAAGGGATTCATTATCTCCACAAAGTGGAATAAAACCATAAATAATATGAGTTAAATTAGTCGCAGGTATATTTTCAATAAAAAACTCTTTTTCATAAACACTCGACTCAGTAAAGTAAGCGCCGACGATTTGGTCTGGAGTTTGTTGGTAATATGGGGTATCCGAGGAAATTTTGGGTGTTAGTGGGGCAAGGTGTGAGCCATCAGTATCGGCAATCACAATCATATCCCTTTCACTGTCCGTACAGCCTTCGTTATTACAGGCGCGCACGACTATTTCTTTTAAGCCACCATGCGTTATAGAGGCAACGGTATTACCACCTTCACCAATACCTGATGAAACGACTTCATCGTTAATCAATACCTGCCATGATGTGCCTTTATCGCCAGTAAAAGCCGGAAACCATGTGATTGGCAAGTCAATTTTATCAACGCGCGTCACTTGTTTTTTATAGGTATCAGATTCAGCCACGATAGTAACTAAACTGAAATTGTTATATTGCTTATTTAATATTGGGGCGCTAGGCGCAGAAGCTAATGCATTTAATGTTATTGCACTGAGTATTGAAGCAGTTAATATGCTTTTTTTCATACCATCATTCCTTTGTGTGTTGATAATGAAACATCGCTAGAGGGCGAGAACGTTTAATTGTCGTGCCTTTCCATGGCATGTTTTCATTGCTTGGGCGTTGTAAACTACTATTTTTCGCTATCATATTTAGCGACACAAAGAACTGTAGATTATTTTTGGATGATATTTAAGTACTTGTTTTTTAAATACATTGTAATAAGTAGGGTTATTGTTATTTGTGTGGGCTCGTTCCCATTTTTGTTGAGGGGTAAATAAAAAAGGGATGCAATACATCCCTTAAATGTTATCTCAAATAAGAGTTACTTAACCAATTTCCACACTCCCCAGTCGCCAGTGGTGCCAGGTTTCTCACCTTGAGTCCACCAACTTGCAACATAGGTTTTCCCTGCAACGATCACTGTGTCACCTTTGTTATAGGTCGCGTGTGAATCCCATGTTGATTCACACGCTTCGACGCATGCCACCGGGGTAGGGGTTACCGTGGGGGTTGGAATAGGAGTGATAGTAATACTGGGTGTTGGACTTGGCGCGCAAGTAACCACTGGTATTGGCATGCCTCCAGGAATGGTCACCAGTTTACCACAAATCATCACCACTTGATCGGGTGGCGTTGTTGTTGGAGTAATGACTGGGGTAGGTGTTACCACGACACCGTCACAAGCTACTTCATCCCAGAACCAAGAGCCTACTTTTGGTGTTTCCCATGTACCCGGGTTGTTTTTGGCTTCAAAACAACTACCTGCATAGTTGACGATATCGCCATTACTTACTTTTGTTACACCTGCAATAAAGCCATTAGGCATAGGTGTAGGTGTTATCGTTGGAGTAGGAGTCGGTGGCTGACAAGGGACTGGTAAAATAGTCTGTTGTTGCGTCACAATCATGCTATCGACACTATCTGCCACGTTTAGTTGATACTCAAATTGGCGTGTTTCTGCTACTGGGAAAGGTGCTTCACAGCTACCTGGTGCTACCCAGGCTGGAATGTCAATACTGGCATTAAAGCTGTTAGCGTTACTAATGCTTGGCGCGTTAGGTGTTAATGCTTTCCATTGTATTTCAGTATCGCTAGGAACTGGGATAAATTCAGAGTTCATTGTCGGTTGGTATAGTGCACTACCTTGTAGATTGATGGTGTGTGTACCGCTCATAAAATGGTGCTCGATTGATTGGTCATACCCTGCATCGACTCGGTAGTCAGGTGTAAACTGGGTACTATCTTTGCCAAACAGTGTGATGCTTTTAGCTATCAATGGACCATCTTTGTAAACCACATTAATAGTTAATTCATTTACACCTAATTGGTAGTCAGCTCCGGTCACGTTATAGACTTTTACTTCGTTATTACATGCTATCATCGGGCCATGGATTTGGCAGTCAGATGGGAGTGGAGTAACAATCACTTTGTTACTATTTACAAAGGCAAATACCTCTTCAATATCGCCCTCTAGGTTGTATATATTGAAAGATAAAGAGGCGGTATTTGCAATATCGATGATCTGGTTTTGTTGAGGAGATAGGATATTATAACCATGATCAATTGTATCCCAATTAGTTATGCCTACTGGGTTACCCACTGCTTGGTTCATCGCATTTAGTGTACGTTGTGATGCATCACCGCCGTCTCCATCAATCTCCCATGAGAAGATACCGCCTAAGCCTTGCTCTTTTAAGAACACGCCTTTTGCTGCAATTGATTGTGGCGTATCGAGTGTAATTAAGGTGTTCTTCACATCATCCCAAATGAATGAGGCCTGTGCTTGTTCATCCCAAACATATTTAGCATTCTGGTTTGCTTCAAGGTATTTCAGTGCGCCACGGTAATCCATGATGCCTGCTTCCCATGCCCAAGCAGCTTGGTCAACGGCAGTGCCTTCTCCACCTTCTGCAACTAAAGGGTTGTTTTCAGAATTACTAACGTGGTTACCTACTGCGCCAATTGGACTACCATCTACCATCTGTACATCAGTCCAACCACGGCCGTACATCGCTGCACCTACCACTAATTTTTTAGCCGGAACGCCCTGTTGTAATAATAAACGAGTTGCATTTGCTACTGTATATTCCGGACGACCTGCTGGTGCGTAGTCGGCTGCTGTTTTATCCATTTGTGAAGAGGGGCCAAATTCACCCGTACCCGCACATTTATCCGCTTCAACATGTGCGCCACAGTAAAGTGCAGTTTGATGGCCTGTTTCACTGCCCCATGCACCATAGAAGTCGTAAGACATCATGAATATGTTATCCATATATTGCGCAGCTGCTGCGTAATCAACATCCTGTAGTTTGTCCCAACCCACACCAATGGCCGAGGTAAGTTCATATTTACGACCTGTTTCAGCGCTTAATTCATCTAACATTGCACGTAGCTCTTGCATTAATGCAACATAAGCTGGACCATCATTAACTGGATCACCTAATGCAGTGTTTGCACCGCCACCCCCCGGGAACTCCCAGTCGATATCGATACCGTCAAAGAATTTCCATGTTTTTAGGAACTCTTTAGAAGAGGCAACAAAGGTATCGCGATTGGCTTTATCAGTGAAGGCATAGAATGGGTCAGATAATGTCCAACCACCAATTGAAGGAATGATTTTAAGATGTGGATTACCTTGCTTTAATGCCATTAGATGACCAAAGTTACCAGCCCCTACTTCACCGTAACCTACCGCTTTACCATCGAGTTTCATCGCTTTTTCTGCACCATTTTGACGCCAGAAGGCCGCGCCCATATCATGAATAACCAGTTCGTAATCTTGGCTCGCCGCACAGTCTGCTTGTAGCACACTCCATCCGGAAGCATTACCATCTTTGAGGGATTTGTTTTCTCCACAAATCGGCACAAAACCATAAATAATATGGGTTAAATTATTGGCCGGAATATTCTCAACAAAGAATTTTCGTCCATAAATACCCCACTCTACAAAGTAGGTGCCGACAATTTGATCTTGGGATTGTGCATAGTTAATGTTTGCACTATCAACCTGCGCACCGAGAGGTTGAAGATGAGAGCCATCAGTATCTGAAACAATCATAGTATCTGTCGCACTGTCGGTACAACCATCATCATTACAAACACGCACGACAATCTCTTTTAAGCCACCACTGGTGATTGGTACAACAGCATTACCGCCAGCGCCTGTTCCAGAGGTTACTACTTCACCATTAATTAAGAGTTGCCATGAGGTCGCTGTATCACCGCTAAAAGCGGGCGACCATGTAACAGGTAAATCAACCACATCTACACGTTTGACAAGGGTGTTATAAGCACCGGCTTCTCCTGATACCGTTACAAATCCTTTATTGGTGTAGTTAGCATACTGCTCGAGTAATACGGGGGCATTAGGGGCTGCTGCAAAGGCATTAAATGCTAATGCACTGAGTATTGAAGCCGTTAAGATATTTTTTTTCATACAGTCATTCCTTTGTTTAAAATGGTGAACAATTTGGAATGCGCGCGGATAGTGGCAAGTTATAGCAAAACTTGCTTAGTGATATGATTCGCCTATCCATGGCATTAATAACCACTTTTTAACAACCTGCTCCTAAGAACTAGGTAGTGGTGATCCAAATTAGTTGATCTCCTGATCAGTTCGGATTATTTGATGTAGCTAATTTTTATAAACTACATATTAACTGTAAGTGATATTTGATTGTTTTCTCAGCGATACATCATTAACTGTGAACTGCTTAACGATTAGAATAGTAAATTTGTGGGTTCGTT
Organism: Psychromonas sp. psych-6C06; assembly: GCF_002835465.1. Taxonomy (NCBI): domain Bacteria; kingdom Pseudomonadati; phylum Pseudomonadota; class Gammaproteobacteria; order Alteromonadales; family Psychromonadaceae; genus Psychromonas; species Psychromonas sp. psych-6C06. The sequence goes on from NZ_PIZM01000005.1 coordinate 106,639, forward strand.
CCCATTGCGGGTGTTTAACCACTTTGAAATATTTTCACAAGCAATTAAAGAAAAGGGGGAAAGTAGTCAGAAGGAGGCTTTATACCATCGAATTAAGTATGTGATCTAAATTTTTCCTGCGTAAAATTAATACCAAACCCACTAAATAACTGATCAATCTTACTGGTTAAAAGAAGCTATTTCAGCGTTAAAAGTTTCACAATGGGAACAACCATTTACATCAACTTTTGCCTTGAACTAACTCCTTTTTCCTGCGTAATATTTGATCACTATATTAGTGGAATTGGTATAAATAACGTTCTAAATGCCTGTGGTATTAATCCGATTAATGGTTTTAGCTAGTAAATTAATTTTAGGCAAAAAAAAGGGATGCAGTTGCATCCCTTAATATGGTTAGTTTATAGAAAGATTATTTAACTTCTTTCCATACACCCCATTCACCAGTTGTACCAGGCTCTTGGCCTTTAGTCCACCAGCCAGCAACATAAGTTGTACCGTTTAGTACTACTGAGTCACCAGTGTTGTAGATTGCAGATGCATCCCACGTTGAACCGCCAACAGGCGTTGGAGTTACTTCTGGAGTTGGTGTTACTTCAGGAGTAGGTGTTACTTCTGGTGTAGGTGTTACTACAGAACCACCTTCACATGGTACTTCATTCCAGAACCATGATGCAGCAGATGGCGTTTCCCATACACCTGGGTTGTTTTGAGCTTCAAAACATGAACCATTGTAAGAAACAACATCGCCGTTAGCTACTTTAGATGAACCTGGAACAAACGCAGGTACTTCACCGATAACAGGAGTAGGCGTTACTTCAGGAGTAGGCGTTACTACAGGAGTAGGTGTTGCAGTTACTACAGGAGTCGGTGTCGCAGTTGGACGTGGACCACCAGTAGAAGCTAGACCTTCATGCATTGCATTTAAGATGTCGCCGTTATCAGCATCGATTTCCCAAGAGAAAAGACCTGCTAGACCAAGACTACGAACATAAGCACCTTTAGCTTTAGTCGAACGTGCATCATCAAATGTAATCAATTTACCGTCAGAACGGTTCCATACATATGCTGCTTCAGCTACTTCATCGTATCCGTATTCAAAACCGTTTACGCCTTGCTCATCAGCACCAAGCATGTACTCTTTGATACCTTTGTAGTCGATAACGCCAGCTTCCCAAACACCCTGTGCTTTAGTACCTGATAGTTTACCAGTACCTGTACCTGTCATTGGGTTAGTAGGATCTGTTAGGCTTGAAGGCATTACACCATCCCAACCACGACCGTACATTGCAGTACCAACAACAAGTTTATTTGCTGGTACACCTTGTGCTAATAAAAGCTCAATACCAGTAGAAGCTGTGTATGTTGGACCTTTAAATGGAACGCCTTCAGCATCTACGCCAGTACCGTCACATTGTCCTGGTAGTAGAGCATCACTACAGTATAGGCCTGCTTGATGTCCTGGAACGTTGTTCCAACCACCAAAGAAGTCGTAGTTCATTGAGAAGATGTAGTCCATGTACTGAACCGCTTGACCGTAATCAACATCTTGTAATTTGTCCCAACCTACATTGATTGCAGAGGTTAGCTCGTATGTACGACCTGTTTCAGCTTCTAAGTCATTAAGCATTGCACGTAATTCTTGCATTAATGCTACGTAAGCTGGACCATCTTTTAACTCATCACCTAGGTTAGGGTTTTCACCGCCACCACCTGGGAATTCCCAGTCAATATCTACACCGTCAAAGAACTTCCATGTTTGTAGGAACTCTTTAGTAGAAGCTACGAATGTATCACGGTTAGCTTTTTCATCGAAGTAGAAGAATGGGTCTGATAATGTCCAACCACCGATTGAAGGTAAGATTTTAAGGTCAGGATTACGCTGTTTAAGCGCCATCATCATCGCAAAGTTACCTTTGATTGGTGTGTTGAAATCATGGCCAGCTTGCTTGAATGATTTTTGGTAAGCAGCCCATGGATCATGGATTACAACTTCAAAGTCTTGTGAACCAGCACAAGCAGTTTTAAGTGCGTTGAAGCTGTTACCGCCAACTGATTTAAGTGATTCGTTTGGACCACAAATTGGAATGAAGCCGTAAAGGATGTGCGTTAGGTTGTCAGCTGGAATGTTATCAACAGTGTAGTTACGATCGTAAATACCCCATTCAACAAAATAAGTACCTACAACAGTATCTTTATCTGTGTTGTATGATTTGTTGTTTGGATCAACATTCATTGTTAATGGTGCTAAGTGAGAACCATCTGTATCAGCAACTGTGATTTGAGCAGATGTACTTGCAGTACAGCCTGTTGCATCACATGCTTCGATAACTACATCGTAAACACCACCTTGAGCGTAACCAAAGCTAGCTGTTGTTTGGCTACCTGTGATTGGGCCAGAAGCTACTTCTGCGCCATCAAAGAAAACCTTATATGTGTCGCCAGTTGTACCGCTCCACTGGTTAAATTTAATCGCGATTTGCGCTTCTTCGTTGTACTTAACCATAGACTTGTAACCAGAGGTTGTGTCCATTGCTAATTCAACTTTAGAGAATTGTAGGTTATTTGAACCATACATATCGATTGATGGTGCAGCTGGGGCAGCTGATGCTGAACTTGCAATTGCAGCCAGAATCGATGCAGCTAAGATATTTCTTTTCATATACTCAGTCCTTTACTTGTAAATGATTGTTTTACATGGGTAAAGCTAAGAATAGGCAGCAGTATAAGTAAGGGGGGGAGAGTTATCCACGGTAGAGTGAATCGTCCTTATTCATATTATCGCCAATCCTTGGCTTACATTACTAATAGTTTTACGGTCTCCTGACCCTATTAGTAACTTTTCAAACAGATCTCATCTTGAGACAGAAACACTATATGACTTTTATTCTGAGATAACAATAGGTTTGTGGTAAATAATATGATGTCAATCGTATTAAAAAACATCGTTGTGATGTTTTTTTGTACCTATAAGTAAACATTTTTAACAAAAAATTAACAAGTTGTGCCTTTTCTGTGAAATAGATCGAGATTAGAATGGCAAGATATGTAAAATGCCCCTCTGTGGCCTAGGTCACTTTTTGAACACTTTGGTTATCCATCAATTGCAAGATGTCAATTGAACTTAACCTCTTTATGGATTGTTTTTTAGCAAAAGGAGTTGTACGAGATGAAACGTTTTAGTTTAAAACTGTTGTCGGTTGCGATGTTTGGTAGTGCTGTTATTACTAGTTTGCCAGTGGCTGCACATGGTTACTTAAAAATTGCACGTCAAGTAAATTGTTATAACGATGGTGGCTACTGGTCACCGAATGGTTCTGCTATTCCTAATGCCGCTTGTAAAGCAGCATTTGATGAAAGTGGTACAACGCAATTTATTCAAAAGAATGAAATTGCAAAATTGGTCAGTGATTACAACAATATGGACGCCGTTAAACGCGCTATTCCCGATGGAGAAATATGTTCTGCAGGAGACAGCAGTAAATCAGGATTAAATATTCCCCATCCAGATTGGAAAAAAACTGCGGTGCAAGTAAGTGCTGAAAACACTATTGCCATTGAGCATGTTGCTACTGCACCACACAACCCTTCTTTCCGTCAATTTTATCTTACCAAAGAGAGCTACGACCCTAGTATGCCAATTAAATGGGATGATTTAGAGTTGATTCACTATGATGATTATACCGTTATGGAAAAAGGCAATACTTTCGTGATTCCTGTTCCTGCAGGGCGAAGTGGTGATGCTGTATTAGTGAGTCGTTGGCAGCGTTATGATCCAGCTGGTGAAGGTTTTTATAACTGTGCTGATATCACACTAGTGTCTGATGGTAGCGTACCAACAGAGCCAACACCAGAGCCGACAGATCCTGTTGTAAGTTTGGTAGAATTAGGTAGTTTCTTAGAGACTGGTATTATCAGCAATAGTGAGATTGATGATAGCGTTCGTTTTCGTATTTTCGATGCAACGGGTGTAGAAACGACTGATGTTTCACTACAAATCACTGCTCAAAACCTAGATTCATGGCCTGGTGATATCGCCGATATGGTAATGCAAGATACTAAGGACACTTGGGTAATTGGTAACTGGCATGGCGATCATTACATGTATGATTGGAACAACCACTATGCAAATAAAGTGTTTGCGCCAAGTGCTGATTTTGCTTATCAATTATCGTTAGTTAAATTTGTTCCAACGCCGGAAGTGTCGCCAACGCCTGTTGTTGCTACGCCAACACCTTCCCCAACACCAGTAATTGTAACAGCAACACCAATCATCACTCCTCCCCCTGTAACGGGTGATGTGATTGCTTTTGTACCTGGTGAGACGATAGTAGCTAATGGTGATATTGTTAGTTATGACGGATCATGTTTTGAAGCTAAGAATAACCCTGGTATCTGGGAAGCTCCTTCTAGCGCATCGTGGTTCTGGAGCGAAGTACCTTGTGAAGGTGGTGTCGAGGTTACGCCAACACCAGCTCCTATCGCAACGCCGACACCTGTGGTTACTCAAGCTCCTACGATGACACCTGCACCTACAGCGACACCTGCTCCAGTGGTAACGCCAACGCCTGTTGTTGGTGAGTCTACATGGGAAGCTGAGAAAGTTTACAATACTGGAGACACTGTAGTTGTTGATGGTATTACTTACACAGCAGGCTGGTGGACGAAAGGTGATAAACCTGGAACAACTGGTCAATGGGGTGTTTGGAAAGCGAAATAACTTTCTTTTTCACTGACTACAAAGGGATGCATGCGCATCCCTTTTTTAATATCTGTTCTAAATTTTATGCAGAAAAACCATCAATCTCAACGCGTTGATTAAAGATACGACTAATCAACGGCAAAGAGAATGATGATGTTAACCAATATAAGCGCCACTATTTAGCGATAATTAGCGGTGCTTTTAGATTTTTCTCCACACTCCCCATTGGCCAGATTTTTCAGGATCTTGGCCTTGTGTCCACCATGCAGCACGATAAGTTATACCATTAACTGTGACTTGATCACCTCCATTATAGATAGCTGTTGCACTCCATGTTGTGTTGCCGTTGGGTGTTGGTGTAACAGTTGGTGTTATCACTGGCGTAGGTGTTGTTGTGATTATTGGTGTCGCCGTAATACTTGGCGTAGGGGTAACTGTTGGCGTTGGTGTGCTGATCACATCGCCACATGATACTTGCTCCCAGAACCAAGAGTTTACTGAAGGTGTTTCCCAAACGCCTGGATTATTTTTAGCTTGATAGCAACTATTTTGGTAACTAACAATCTCACCATTTTTAGCGCGTGTTTTTCCGGCAATAAAAGAGGGATATTCAATTACAGGAGTCGGCGTAATCGTTGGCGTCGGTGTAATGACAGCTGGAGTTGGGGTCATCGTCGGAGTTGGTGTAATGATTACGGGAGTCGGCGTAATCGTTGGCGTCGGTGTGATGATTGCGGGAGTAGGTGTCATCGTGGGTGTCGGTGTAATGACAGCCGGAGTTGGGGTAATCGTCGGAGTCGGTGTACTGACTATTGGTGTAGGGGTAATAATTGGTGTTGGCGTGATCACTGTTTTGGGTTGTAATGCACTGATACTACTCAGTAGATAAACCGTAGCAGCTTGTCCGAAAATGGTTGTTTCTTGATTACTGTAATTACGGTTATGATTCACAAAAATATACTTTTGTGTATCAAATACGCTGTTATCGAGCATTGCTTGCATTTCTGATTTGTAGGGTTGTGCGATTGCCCCACTTGAAAGTGCATCTAGCAGTGAAGCACGATCAACAGGCCCCTCTGAAACGGCTCCAACGGGTTTATTGCCAGAAAGACGGTACATTTGATGATAGATTTGATCCGCACTCTTAAGTACTTTATCTGAAACGACAAAGCTTGTTCCCCAATTATTTTTTCCGTACAGGTAATCAAGGTTGTCATAAGCAAGAGGAAGGTAATACTCATCGCCACTTAATGCGTGCTCAGCAGCCATTGCACCAATTAGTAGATTATTATAAAGAGAAGCCCAATAGATAGTACTCGGTAATCCCCAAATATTTCCTGTTTGCTTTTTCGCAAAGTTGTTGAAAATCTCCAACTCGTAGGTGAATTGATTGTTAGCATGGTTATCAAATTCTCCTAAACGCTGATTGGCAGAAAGTGAATAGGATGCCCAGCTTGCGGTATATTGAGGTTGTAAATTGATTGCTTTTGCCGCTTCTAAGTATTGTGTATCAGCACTGGCTTGATAAAGTTCAACGGCGGCTAATGCTTTATTATCTTGTTCACTGTCATCTGGGTAGAACCACTCTCGGTCGTAGGGGAGGTAGTTGAGTCGGTCACTTGATTGTGCCGCTTTCCATATCGCTTTTGCTTTGCTCAGGTAACGTTCACTTAATTCAGTGTCGAAGGGTTTAAATGTTGTTGCACCATGGGCAAGGGCTGCTGCGACTAAAAACATATTGGGCGCATATTTAGCTGCAAAAGCGGGGCGGTCAAAGCCATTTAATCGGTCATCTTCAGGGTAACGATCGGCTTGATTATGATCTTTATGAGAACCCACTTGATTAATAAAAACGTCATCACTAGGCAGCAGTTTAACGAGGTAATCCAAACCATGCTTTGCTTCATCAAGAATATCAACGTAATTGGAGTTACTTAATACTTTTTTATGAATGCTAGGGTTTACTTCATAGGCGCGCGTTAGGTAATAAGCGGTCACGGCATTAGTTAATGAAAACTTTATATAGTCGCCAGCGTCGTACCAGCCTCCAGTTGCATCAACGGTGAACTGAGTATTTTTCCATTGTGTACTCTGAGCGCCAGCTGTTGCTGGGCCACTGGCTTCAACTACTTTTGCGAACTCGTCGTCCATATGCGAAAGGCTATGATTAAGCGTATCCGCAGTACCACTTCGTGCTGTTTTAAGGTGGGTTAATAGTTGTGTTAACTCACCGGCATACAGGTCTGTATTAATGTTAAACAGCGTGTGTGCTGTTTCACCATCGGGAAGGGTTACTTGAATACGATAATCACCAGTTTCACGAAGCTGGGAAAGGTCAATCTCATGATTGGAAATAAAAGGGGAGTAATCACTTTTACTCACATTATTACTATTAATATTGCCAGTTAATACCGTTTGTCCGTTTTTAACCACTTGGTAAGTCGCTTGTTGTAATGATTTGTCTGACATCACAACCAGCACTTTTTCGCGATCTGGAGTATAACCAAGTTGATTCCCACGTAAGTAGGTATCTGCATTGATAGCGGGGCTAATAGCTAATGATACTGCACTCGCGAGCAGTGTTTTTAATATTTTGTGTTGCATCGTTCAACGTCCTTATTGATTTTATTCGGTAGTAAATAGCAATCTTTAATATTCATTCTTTTTGAGTAATATCTATCTCAGATTGTTCTTTAAGTTTCTGTGTTAGTTGGGTTGGTGAAGCATCATGCTTAATCCGTTCGCACAAATGGGATCCTTCCCTATTTTATATCGGGTGGCAATTATTGTGATGTTTTTGTTATTAAAGTGTGCGTTAATGCAACATTTTTAGCTTAGGCATCAGTAAAAGGGGCGGGGAAAGGGAAGCAACTTAACCGTTGATTGCGCTTAACTGAGTGTGAAACGTAAAAAAGCCAGCAAATTAAAGGCTTAATTTACTGGCTTTGATGCGCATGAGTATAACGTTTATTAACGTTATTTCTGACATAAATTACATCATATTGAATTAAAATCAGTGTGTTATGTTCTTTAGACTCTCTGCTTGAAACGCATTTAGTTATCCTACATTGTGGTTATTTAGCAGATAATAATTCAGGATTAATCACTAGGTTTCTTACGCCATGTGCATGATCTTCGTTGAACACATTACCTTCAAGCCATTTACCCACTGTGTGAATATTTACTTTAGCAATCTTAGGGCGAACACTCCATGATACTTGAAAAGGAGAAGCTTTTTCATTATAGCTAGGTCCTGTCGTTGAGCCCGCATATTGTACCGCTTCACCAGTATTGCTTGGGATGTTTAATGCCTGTTGATAGCCATTTTTAATGCCATGGGCAGTTAAGTCGCTAAAATCTAGTGCCTTATCATCATTCACTAAAACGTAAACTTGTGTTTCAACACGTAGTTGCGGATTGCCTATGGAATCATCTAAACAAGCGCCTAATGTTGGTCCAGGTTTAACTTGTGCGCTTGAGTGAACGTAGTGAACCTCAATGGTATCACCGGGATATAAGCTACCATGCTTACTTTCACCTATCTTGTGTTTAAGAGGCGCTAGCTCTGCTTTACTTAATTTACCAGAATAAACATAACCGCTGTGGTAGCCATGGCCATCGCCATTACCTGCATATTTATTAAATTCGCCACCTTTATGTTCAGCATTTTTATGAAAGTGGATATTGCACAAGTTCATTTCCGTGTAAGCCGGAGCGCTACCAAAGTCACGTTGGTTTGTACCTTTAATGACATCAATGTCACGCGGTGACTGCGGGCCAAAGCCTTTTCCTGCTGTATTTTCAGCAAGTTGAGCACGTTGAGCTTTGATCACACTATCGGCAACTTGATCTGTGTGTTCTGTATGGGTATCAGCTGCATTGACAGCGCTTGGCAGAAGAGCGACTGATGCACAGAAGATAAGTGTTTTTTTATTCATTTTTTATATCCTTATTCTACGTTAGGCTAGCTTCTTTATTTTATTTAACGTATTGAATTGTATCGGTTATGAAGCTGGGGGTAGCTTAATATGAATATTGATATTTACCTATAAAAAAGTAGTAGTTTGATTATGTTTTGTTTTTTTAGAGGAGGAAAGATGAGGGCTGGTGTAGCCCTCATCTTGAGAGGATATTAAATGGCGTTGTCACCTTAAATGTAAGGGTTATTAGGGTAACAAACCTATTCACATCGTTAATCTATATTGATGATTGGTTGTTTAAGTTACTCTGTGTCATCACTTTTCATCGCTTTACGAATGCAGAAGGCCGCGCCTCCCCAAGTGATGCCTAAACCAAGTACCATCATAATTATTGCACCTGTTGTCATCTTATTGCTCCTGTGTGATATTTTGTTTGCTGGCTTTATTAATAAGGATTGCGGCGATTAGCATCGCAGCCACTAAGCCCCAGCCTAATAACATTAAGTCTGACTGCGCATAGCCACCATAGCCTTCTGTTAATGTTTTATAAATATTGGTTCCTAAAATTACTAATAGGAATAGCGGGCTTATAAAACGTAAACATATTTCAAACCAATTACCGATAGTAAACTCAGAAACACGATTCACATGTTGATGAATATCTGTAACTTTAATGATCCAAGCCATGATGATTAGTTCAATTAGGCAACTTGCAAGCAGTGCAATGTTATTCATAAAGTAATCAACAAGATCAAGAAGTAATAATCCGCCATTAGTAGCAAAAGAGATCGAAACAACAAAGCCAATACCGCAAACTAGTGAAGCTGCAACTTTACGAGATAGGTTTAATTTATCAATAAAGGCAGAGGTGACTGCTTCGATTATAGAGATATGTGAGCTGAGGCCTGCAATCACTAAGGCAAAGAAAAATATCGGACCTAATAGATAAGGGGCTGGCAATAAGTTAATGGCAGAGGGGATTGTTACAAAGGCAAGACCAACACCCGATGAAACTACATCGGTTAAAGGTTTTGCTTGCTCATGTGCCATGTTGCCTAAAATAGCAAAAATTAAAATACCGGCGACAATTGAAAAACCACAGTTGATTAAAACTGTCATAAAGGCATTGTTGGTGACATCTGATTTTGTCGGTAGGTAACTTGAATAGGCTAACATAATAGCGAAACCAACACTGAGCGTGAAGAATATTTGACCATATGCAGCAGACCATACTTTTGGATCGCTTATTTTACTAAAGTCTGGTTCGAATAAGTAATTTAAGCCATCTAATGCGCCCGGTAACATTATCATGCGTGCAATTAATGCTAACACCATAATAAATAGCAAAGGCATCATTATTTTACTTGCTCGTTCAATACCGCCTTTTACACCAGTAAAAATGGCTGCAAAAGTAATTAACCATGCAATCGCCATCGGGGTCGCGATATGCCACTGAATGCTACCTAATTTTGTTGGCCCATTGTCGCTACCTAATTGTAAAAACTCGCTAAAGAAGTAAGCGTTGGTATCTGTTCCCCAACTTTGCGTAAATGATAAATTAAAGTAAGAGATTGCCCAACCAATGACGGCAACATAATAAACGGCAATAATTGCCGCTAACATCACTTGAAACCATCCTAGCCATTCAAATTTACTGTTTAAACGTGCAAATACTCGTGGTGCTGCACCTCGGTACTTATGTCCCATACCAAATTCCATGATCATAAATGGAATGCCGGCAGTTAGCATAGCGAAAAGATAAGGGATGAAAAACGCACCTCCACCATTTTCATAAGCCATATAAGGAAAACGCCAAATGTTTCCTAATCCAATTGCTGAACCCACCGCGGCAAGAATAAACCCTGCGCGGGAACCCCACTGTTCTCGTTTCATAAATATTCCTTTTTTGTGCAATTTTTAATAAATGCGAATAATATTGTGCCTTTACTCGTGTAAAAGCGAACGCGCAGACTACCTATTTAATGTAAAGGCGGCAATGTTAAATGCTAACAAGCTTAATGCCTGTAATGATTTTTGAAGGTAATAAAAAGTAAAAACTAAATTGATTTATGTCGCTAACATTTTGATAATGAAAGTTGTACTATACTTTTTAAGGATTAGTTTATTGACTAATAATGTGGCCGAGAAACTATAACTAAGATCGCAAATATTTTTCAATCAAATACGATTTTATTAGCAATACTTAAGATTTGGTATATGGTTTGCTATACAAAATAGACCGATACATAGATAATCTAACTATTAATTTTTAAGCTTTGCCATCGCTAAATAATGGTGATTAAGCAATTTACAGAGGGTGCTACATATATGAAACAACAATCAGGTTTTACGCTAATTGAATTAGTGATCGTTATTATTATTCTTGGTATTTTAGCCGCGACTGCTGTACCAAAGTTCGTGGATCTTCAAGGTGATGCTCGAGCTTCTGCTTTAAAAGGCGTTAAAGCGGCTTTGGAAGGCGGGGCGACATTAACTTATTCTCAAGCCGCGATTGAAGGTAAAGAGAAGGCTTCTTCGGGGCAGTCGACCAAAAGCGGAGTTGCTCTAGTAAATGGTTATCCTGCTGCAACTGCTGGTGGTATTGAGGTCGCTGTTGAATTAAGCTCTGGAGATTGGGGAATAACACATGCTTCAGGAACAACAACTATTATTGCTTCTGGCGCATTAGATACAGCAGGTAATTGTGAAGTGACTTATGAAGAGGCTGCCGACACTAATAGTCGTCCTGTTATCACTGCAACAACTGATAACTGTTAAATAAGTAATTAAATCATTAAATTTTCAGTGTGGTGTCGTAAAGTCACCGTTATTTTTTATCTCTATTTCCAGGAACAAACATGAACAAGCAACAAAAAGGTTTTACATTAATTGAGTTGGTTATTGTTATTATTATTTTAGGTATTTTAGCTGCCGTTGCAGTACCTAAATTTATTGATATGCAAGAAGATGCACGTATTTCAGCGTTAAAAGGTGTTAAAGCAGCACTTGAGGGGGGCGCAACACTGTCTTACTCAAAAGCTGCCATTGATGGTGTTGAGAAAAAATCAACGCACGACCTAGATGTTGATGGTACTACGGTGAAAATCGTTTATGGTTATCCAGATGGAACGACAGATGGGATTATGAAGTCGGTTGATCTGAGCAGTGGTGATTGGAATACCAATGGCTCTAACCCAATCTATGTATTTGCATCATCAGCGTCATCAACACACGTAGATGGCACTTGTGATGTAGTTTACACATTAGCTGCAACATCTGATGCACGTCCAACAGTAACGGTTAACGATACTGGCTGTTAAATAAAGCATTAACTGTGAAGTTACTTAAAATCCCACATTGCCTGTGGGATTTTTTGTTTCTGCGTGCTCAAAAGTGTATACAAATTCGAAAGAAGAATAAATGTCTCTTATAATTAAGTCTTTGAATACGGTTTTATGTTGGCAATCTATTGTTATACACATAGTTTCATTATTAATTCGGCTATTGATCAAGCCACTTCTTTTTCTCTACTGAAGGTCACATGGCAAAGAGATTATTGAATAAGCAATTAGTACAAGGTTTTACACTAATAGAGTTAGTGATTGTTATCATTGTACTTGGCGTTTTAGCAGCTGTTGCAATCCCAAAGTTTGTTAATCGTTCTGGCTTTGAAGATTATACGGTCCGAGATCAATTGATAGCGCGTTTGCGTTTAGTGCAGTTACAAGGCATGAATGCAGAGCCAACAGACGATAGTAGTGATAACGCTTGCTATTGGTTGGTGGTTAAAAGTAACTGCTTTTATAACGAGCATACTGCTAGAACAGGTGGAAGTTGCCTCAATCCCTCACAATCTGGTGTGTGTAATAGTGAAAGCTATAACGACTCTGCACCTGTCAAATACCCGACAGGTATGCTTGTAACGGCTAATTATCGTTTTGACTTAGATGGAAAGTTAGCTCAAGGTAGCTCTCCTATTCAGATTAATGGTGACAATGGTTTATCTGTGACGATTGAAGCACAGGGGTTTATTCATGAATAGTCGTGGTTTTACATTGGTTGAATTAGTGATTGGTATTGTTGTCTTAGCAATTGCAATGTTGACTATGAACACCATGCTTATCTCACAAAGTAAAGATGCCCTTGAACCGCTGTATCGATTACGAGCCTCTCAACTTGGGCAAAGCATTATGCAAAGTGTGTTGTCACGTGCCTACGATGAAAAGTCAGATCATAATGGGGGGTTATATCGCTGCGATGAAGTATGGCAACCAGCCAATACGCTACACCCTTGCTCAACGGTATTAGGAATTGATGGCACAGAAGTCGCAGGAGAGCATGAAAACTACAATGATGTTGACGACTTTATCACTAATGGCTTTCAAGCCGCGGTGAATTATGGTGATGTTTTAGGAGATGCTTTACCTGAACAATATAACAATTACGCCATTGATATTAGTGTGGAAGTGTTACGCTCTAGTAGTAAAAAAGTTGTTGTGACAGTCAAAACCCCAAGTAGTGAAGAGATCCGTTTTAGCGCATTAAAAGGCAACTATTAATGACTATAAAACAACAAGGCTTTACTCTGATTGAATTAGTGATTGTGATTATCATACTCGCTGCTATTGGCATTGCGACCAGTAGTTATATTGCAACGGGGGTCAATATTTACACTGGTATTAGTGAGCGTGATAAAGAGATAAATAGCACCCGTTTTGTAATGGAGCGATTACGTCGTGATATTTTAAATGCCTTGCCGAATAGTTTAAAAGTCTCGCCTGATGGCCAGTGCCTGACTTTTACACCAATTATTAAAAGTACCATTTATGGTTACAGCTTCCCTATTTCTCCACTTGTTAGTAGCAGTGGCAGTATTACCACAATTGATAATTACAGCGTAGTCACTGGAGACAAAGCGGTTGTTTACCTACTTGATGAAAGCGAACTAATCACTGAAAAGGTACAAGTTATCAGTGGCTTGACAGATGAAACGATTAGTTTTGCCACGCCGATTAGTTTTCCTTTAGGTTCACCGAGTAAACGCTTATATATTATTCGTGATAGCAAAAGTTACTTTTTTAATAGTTTAGATGAATTGATTTTAGCGGATGATTGTAATGTCACCGGCAGTATTATGGCGAATAACATTACTGGTACATTCAGCGTGATTGCACCGACTTTACAACGTAATGGCTTAGCAAAAGTGACATTTAACCTTGATTTTGATGGACTGGAGGCTCCGATTGAACAAACGTTGCATGTTAATAATGTCCCGTAATCACCCTGCGCCCCAAAAACAGCAGGGCAGTGCGATCATATTAGCTATTTTTGTGATTATCATTATCTCTTTAATTGGCGCAGCACTCGTTTCCTTACAGCGTGACAGTGCTAAAGGCACTAGCTACGAGGTGTATGCCGCACGTGCTTATTTAAGTGCATATTCTGCGAGTGAAATAGCCTTAGTTGACCTATTTCCGCTTAATAGTTCAGCAGCCAACCCCACAAACTGTAGCGCACTCAATCCACCTAAAATTACAGTGACTTTTGATGATGATGTTGGTTTCCATGGGTGTCGTGCAAATTATCAATGTGAAATACTTAATCCAAGTATTACCTCTGGGTTGCCTACACGTTATAAAGTGGTAAGCACCGCTGTATGCGAAAATGCACAAACCGTTACCCGTCGACAAATAACCGTTGAGGCGGTCAGCTTATGAAACGCTATATCCAGTTTTTGCTACTACTTATTGCTTTGAACCCTACATTGTCAAAAGCCTACTCGACTGATCCTGATTGTGTTCCTCCTCCTGATGTAAGTGGTTATACCTATATTGCTGGTGATGTTGATTTAACTGGTGGTGAACGAATGGACGGCGACTTTTATATCGATGGTAGCCTCAGCATGTCGGGACGGAGTTTTATTATTGGTAATATCTATGTCACGGATGGCATAGTAACTGGCAACGCAGTTGTCTATGGTGATGTCTACAGTGAGAATTTGGTTGATGAAAGAGGCAATGGACGGATTAATGGAAAAAACTGTTCAAATGGGGAGCCAATAGCACCACCGCCACAGCCTGGTGTGTGTGAAATTCCTGGTTGGGAGTCTTACGATGTTATTAATGGCGACTATGTATTAAATGAAGGAGATTCATTTCCCGGTAATTTACACGTAACTGGCTCTGTAACATTAAAAGCGAGCAGTGTTGGTTCAGGTAATATATATGCGCTTGGCGATATTATTGTCGAGGCTGGGACTGATACTAGACCTACTGTATTTAGTGGGCGTTTAAATACAGAAGGGTGTTTAAGCATTGCTACCACTAATACTTCTATTTCCGGTACACAGTGTTCTACCAGTACTTGTACGCCACCTACCGACGACTATCAATTTGAAATTATAACCCTACCAGACGCATTAACCTGTGAGCCTCATAGCGTGCGCGTTAATGTGAAAGATACTAGCGGTAACTTGATTGAAGATTATGACAGCTTAATGAGTATTTCAACAACCCCTGCACGAGGCACTTGGAGTCGATTGGCTGGCAATGGCACCTTGACTGATAGTGGTAATATGGATGGTTTGGCCACCTACCAGTTTGTTACCGCAGATAAAGGCAGTGTTGAGCTTGGTTTATATAACCCAACTGTCGGTCAAGTTGAGGTGTCGGTAACGGGTGGTGCAGTTATTTCGGATCAAGCTTCAATTAATTTTCATAAGTCACTAATAAAAACACAGCTGAGTTGTATCGATACTGTTAATGGTTATTGTGTGAATACAGCTAACCTTCCTTTTTCATTACAATTAAGCGCGGTAAAAGAGAATGAAGAAACAACTTTATGTGAAGCTTATTCCCCTTCAAATATCGCCTTTTGGTCTGAATATATTTTGCCAACCTCACCAGTGGGAAAAAGTGTAGAAATTGACCTTCAAGCGATAGGTAAAAGTCAGGTAAACGCCACTCCGATAGGGATCTCTTTTGTCAATGGCATGGCAACGGTAGCGGGTAATTACCCGGATGCAGGCCAAATCATCATTCATGCTCAAGATGGCGATAACAGTGAAATTGTGGGGCAAGCTGAGCTGATTGTTAACCCGTTACAATTACAAATAAACAGTGTGAATAATAACCCTGCAGAAGTTTCAGGTTATGATCCTGTTAACGATAATGGTTTTATAAGGGCTGCAGTGCGAAGCCATAGCAACTTAGTCGATGTTGATACCTTTGATGTTACTGTAAAAGCGGTGATCGATTGTAGTAACGATACTGGTAGTCATTGTGCGACATCGGGTAACGGGCCAAACAACCCTAAAGCACCCAGTTTTAGCAATGAGGTTACCTTGTTACCTTCATTGGTTTTTCCTAACGGTGCTTCTGCTTCATTAGGGAAGGTGCATTCACAAACAGGCGCGAATCAATTGACTGAATTGATGGTTGGCGGTGAGCTAACTTATGCAGACCTTTCCTATGATGAGGTGGGGGTATTAGGCTTGCAAGCAACGAGTGTGGATTATATCCAAGCAACTAACGATATCAGTGGCTCTGAGGTGAAAGAGATAGGTCGATTTTATCCCGCCTATATTGCCTACGATAATTATAATTTTACGGAAGGGTGTAATGACTTTACTTATATGACAAAAGGAGAAACCAATGATATACCTTTTGATGAGTCGGCTGTTACGTTGAATTATGTGATGCAAGCAAAAGCACAGGCAAGCGCAGGCGAAACTGAGAGAATCACTGTAAATTATGATGCCGGCTTGAGCTACCCTGTTGCCGCTGATATTGATTTTTCAGACAGTGCCTATTCTGCGTTTAGTAGTGTCGATTTAAGTGCTCGCATTATTCCTGCTAGTTATTACGATCACACACAGTGGCTGTCAGGTGTCTATACGGTGACAGCATTAAAACTGGGTTTGCAAAAAATATTAGGTAGTGCTGATGGTCCCTATTTTGAAAACATGCCTGCAGATAGCACCATTAATGATCAAGTTGATTATTATATTCAGCTTACTGGAAAGGATGGTGAAAAACTGCAGACGAATGCCACACTCACTTGTACTTCTGATCGTTGCCGTTTACCCGCAGATAATACTTTAAGTAGCTTAGGTGATTTTGCTTATGGTCGCCTATTGGCAGGTAACGGCCACGGTAGTGAGTTTCAATCTATACGCACTTTAATTGAAGCCACATACTTTAACGGGCTACAGTTTGAACCCTTTCAGCGAGACAGTTGTACAACGATTGTTGAGGCGCAGTTGAGTGCTATTCCTACTTTGATTAGTGATGAAGTCGCGGTTGGAAGTGGTAAAACTAAGTTATCAATTTTAAATAGCCCATTAATAGCAGGTAAAGCATATTTACAATTTTCTGCACCTAATAGTCGTGGAAAGCTTGATTATTTTATTCGTTTAAAAGATCTTTCAAGTGCCAGTCTCTACGCTCCTTGGTTACTGGATTACGGAAATGAGGTGAAATGCCCTGATGAATCGGGAATATTAAAGGATTGTATCTCAGGTTATGTAGAGTTTGGCCTGTTTAGAGGCAATGACCGAATTATTTATCGACTACAAACCTTCGACTGACCTTAAAAGAGGAGGGCGTTAGATAACAAGGCTGGAAGGTGGTAAGTCAGGAAGGATATAAGGCTGAAAGGCTTGAAGGCGCTTTCCTGCGTTTTAGCTTTCCAGCTTCTAGCTTCTAGCTTCTAGCTTCTAGCTTCTAGCTTTTCAGCTTCTAGCTTTTTAGCTTTCCAGCTTTCAGCTTTTCAGCTTTTCAGCTTTTCAGCTTTTCAGCTTTTCAGCTTTTCAGCTTTTCAGCTCCTAGCTTTTTAGCTTTTTAGCTTTTTAGCTTTCCAGCTTTCTAGCCTTTATCCATCACTTGCGCTTTAAACTCACCTTTATCTAATCTGACATTAACTAAGTCACCAGTATTAATGTTATTTGCATTGGTGGTTACTCTGCCTTGTTCATCTTTAACGATAGCGTAACCGCGGGCAAGTGTTGCTAAGGGGCTCACGGTGTTTAATTGATGTAATTGATTGTTCAGATCATTTTCGCATTGTTTAAGTTTATGTTGCATTGCATTTTTTAAGCGTGTTTTTAACTGTGACTGTGCTTGAACGGCTAATTTAATGCTTTGTTCCGGGCTATGTTGCTGTAATCCGGCAATTAAGCTTGCTTCTTTTTGCATCTTGCGGGTTATTAGCCCTTGCATAGCGTGGTTTAAACGTAAACTGAGATCATCCGATACTAGCGTCTGTTGCTGTAGTTTATGTTTTGGATCTTGTGTTAATAACTTCTCATTAAGCAGTGCTTGCTGGTGTTGGTTTCGCTGTAAACACTGTTGCATTGCTCCTTTTAAACGATTAACTAAGGTATCGAGCTGTGTACTCACAAAGGTTTTATTTTGACTGACAAGTTCGGCCGCCGCAGAAGGGGTCGCCGCGCGAACGTCTGCCACAAAGTCACTGATAGTGACATCAATTTCATGCCCCACTGCACTGATAACTAGTAACTGACTATTGAAAATTGCATGTGCAACCGCTGCTTCATTAAAGCACCATAAATCCTCTAGTGAGCCACCACCACGACCAACAATCAATAAGTCACATTCATTGCGTTGATTGGCAAGTAGAATTTGTGAGGCAACTGAATCACCACTGCCTATGCCTTGAACCTGACTTGGATAAATAACCACCTGCAAGCGAGGGTCCCTTCGTTTTAGGACACTTAATATGTCGTGTAATGCAGCGCCTGTTGAAGAGGTGATAATGCCGATACGTTTGATTATTTCTGGTAAAGGTTTTTTATATTGCTCGGAAAATAGGCCTTCAGCTGCTAACTGACATTTGAGTTGTTCAAATTGCTGTTTTAATAAACCATCACCTTCAGGTTGCATGCTCTCAACAATGAGTTGATAGTCTCCGCGCGCTTCATAAAGACTTAATTTGGCACGGACGAGCACTTGTTGCCCATGGATAGGGGTAAAACCTGTTCGACGGTTATTGCCTTTGAACATTGCACATCGTACTGCAGCACTATGATCTTTAAGGGTAAAATACCAATGCCCGGAAACTGCGATGGTGAGGTTTGAAATCTCACCCGATAACCATACGACACCAAGGCCGGTTTCGAGTAGCGCTTTGGCTGCTCGGTTAAGGCTACTTACACTATAAATGTTACTGTTTTGGCTGTTCATTGGCGTTCACAAGCTGGTCAAAGGGAGGCTCATATTAGCATTGATTTTTTTTGTTAAAAAGAATCAATAATAAACGATTTTTTAATTGTACTTAGGTCACAAAACAATTAAAATCTATCCGCAATATCCTACCCAATAAATTATTGGCTAAGGAACAATCCTCCCAACTATAAGTGAGATATTGCAAGATGCTAAGAATTGCCAAAGATGCATTAACATTTGATGATGTATTACTAGTACCAGCTCATTCGACCGTACTACCAAACACTGCGGATTTAACAACGCAACTAACACAAACTATTCAAATGAATATTCCAATTCTTTCTGCTGCGATGGATACAGTCACTGAGGCTCGTTTTGCTATTGCCTTAGCGCAAGAAGGTGGCATCGGCTTTATTCACAAAAACATGTCTATTGAAGTACAGGCTGAAGAAGTGCGTTTAGTAAAAATTCACGAAAGTGGCGTGGTTGCTAACCCTGTTACTGTTTCACCTGAAACGACGTTGTTAGAGATTAAAGAGCTAACCGAAAAGAACGGCTTTGCAGGTTACCCTGTTGTAGAAGCAACAGGTGAGCTTGTTGGTATCATTACTGGTCGTGATGTACTTTTTGAAACAGATTTCACTAAACCTGTTTCTGCTGTAATGACTGGCAAAGCAGATCTTGTTACTGCTAGTCCAAATACACCTCGCGATGAAATTGAAGCGCTAATGCATGCAAAGCGTATCGAAAAAGTATTATTAACGGATGATAACTTTAAACTTAAAGGCATGATCACGGTTAAAGATTTCCGTAAAGCAGAGCGTAAACCAAACGCATGTAAAGACGAATTAGGTCGCTTACGTGTCGGTGCTGCAGTTGGCGCTGGCGCAGGCAACGAAGAGCGTATCGATGCATTAGTTGAGGCTGGTGTAGATGTTCTGTTAATCGATTCATCTCATGGTCATTCTCAAGGCGTATTAGATCGCATCAAAGCAACCCGTGCATCTTACCCGGATTTGCAAATCATCGGCGGTAATGTAGCAACAGGTGCAGGTGCAAAAGCGCTAGCAGATGCTGGATGTAGTGCAGTTAAAGTGGGTATCGGCCCAGGTTCAATTTGTACAACGCGTATCGTAACAGGTGTGGGTGTTCCACAAATCACCGCTATCTCTGATGCTGTTGAAGCACTTGAAGGTACTGGTATTCCAGTTATCGCCGATGGTGGTATTCGTTTCTCTGGTGATATCGCAAAAGCACTCGCGGCGGGCGCATCATGTGTCATGATGGGCAGCATGTTTGCAGGAACTGAAGAGTCTCCAGGTGAAATCATTTTATTCCAAGGCCGCTCTTACAAGTCATACCGTGGTATGGGCTCATTAGGTGCGATGTCTCAAGGTTCATCGGATCGATACTTCCAGTCTGATAACGCTGCTGACAAATTAGTACCAGAGGGTATTGAAGGTCGCGTTGCTTATAAAGGCAAAGTAAAAGAGATTATTCATCAGCAAATGGGTGGCGTGCGTTCATCAATGGGCCTAACTGGTTGTGCAACAATC
Organism: Psychromonas sp. psych-6C06; assembly: GCF_002835465.1. Classification (NCBI taxonomy): domain Bacteria; kingdom Pseudomonadati; phylum Pseudomonadota; class Gammaproteobacteria; order Alteromonadales; family Psychromonadaceae; genus Psychromonas; species Psychromonas sp. psych-6C06. The sequence continues at coordinate 126,998 of NZ_PIZM01000005.1, forward strand.
AAAGAGATGAATACAAAAGCAGAATTTGTGAAGATCACAAGTGCGGGTATGGGTGAAAGCCACGTGCATGACGTAGCAATCACCAAAGAAGCACCTAATTATCGCACTGGCGGCTAGTTTATAAGTTATTGCTGGTTAAATTAATCTGTCACTACGTTGAAAGTGCTCACTTGGTAAACCAAGCTCCGCGCTTTCACCTTGTTACAGAATAATTTTCCGGCGCAATTACCTTATAAATACCTCAATAAGATTTAAAAATAAGGCGTTTCTATAACGTCTTATTTATTTAAGGAGTAATGATGACAACTAACATCCATGAACAACGTATATTAATCTTAGACTTTGGCTCTCAATACACTCAACTTATCGCGCGTCGTATCCGTGAAATTGGTGTTTACTGTGAGCTTTGGAGCTGGGATGTTTCTGAAGAAGACATTAAAGAGTTTAACCCAAACGGTATCGTACTTGCTGGTGGTCCAGAAAGCGTAACCGCTGCAGGCTCTCCTCGTGCACCTGAATATGTATTTAATGCGGGCGTGCCTGTGTTAGGTATCTGTTACGGCATGCAAACTATGTCTAAACAGCTTGGTGGCGAAGTCATCAAGGGTGAAGGCGAAGGCGAATTTGGTTATGCTCAAATTGAGATGCAAAACCCATCTGAGCTATTTAAATCAATTGAAGATGCCGTTTCAAAAGATGGTAAAGCATTATTAGATGTTTGGATGAGCCACGGTGATAAAGTTTCAGCGATTCCAGAAGGTTTTGTAACTGTTGCTAATACCGCGACTTGTCAGTTTGCTGCTATGGCAAATGAAGAGAAGCGTTTTTACGGTGTTCAGTTCCACCCAGAAGTAACGCATACTCGTCAAGGCGAGCGTATGTTGTCTCACTTTGTTAAAGACATTTGTGGTTGTGATGGACTATGGACGTCAGCATCTATTATCGATGATGCTGTTGCACGTATGAAAGAGCAGATCGGTGATGATGAAGTTATCTTAGGCTTATCTGGTGGTGTTGATTCATCGGTGGTTGCGATGTTATTACAACGCGCGATTGGTGATAAACTGACTTGTGTATTTGTTGATAATGGGTTACTTCGTTTAAACGAAGGTAAGCAAGTGATGGAGATGTTTGGCGATCACTTCGGGTTAAATATTGTTCATGTTAATGCTGAACATCGCTTCCTAGAGCAGATGGCTGGCGAAAATGATCCTGAAGCGAAACGTAAAATCATTGGCCGTGTATTTGTTGAGATCTTCGATGAAGAGTCTAAGAAATTATCAAACGCTAAATGGTTAGCGCAAGGTACTATCTACCCAGATGTGATTGAGTCTGCTGCTTCTAAAAATGGTAAAGCGCACGTGATCAAATCTCACCATAACGTAGGTGGATTACCTGATGATATGGCGATGGGGCTTGTTGAACCACTGCGTGAACTGTTTAAAGATGAAGTACGTAAAATTGGTTTAGAGTTAGGCTTGCCATACGACATGTTATATCGTCATCCATTCCCTGGGCCTGGTTTAGGTGTACGTGTATTAGGTGAAGTGAAGAAAGAGTACTGTGACTTATTACGTCGTGCCGATGCTATCTTCATTGAAGAGTTACACAAAGCTGAGCTTTACCATAAAGTGAGTCAAGCATTTGTGGTGTTCTTACCAGTACGCTCTGTTGGTGTGATGGGGGATTGCCGTAAATATGATTGGGTTGTTTCACTACGTTGTGTTGAAACGATCGACTTTATGACAGCACGTTGGTCACATTTGCCATATGAGTTAATCGGTCATGTATCAAATCGTATCATTAATGAAATCGATGGTATTTCACGTGTTGTTTACGATGTTTCTGGTAAACCACCTGCAACGATTGAATGGGAATAATCATTTAATTTCAAGGTGATAAATCATTAAAACGCTCTTAGAGCGTTTTTTTTTGCTTTGATATTAGTAATGAGAGATTAAGCAGAAGAATTTGTTTTTAATTTTATATACTACTCCTCGAAAAATATGGGCCAATATTTTAAAGGAATAAAAAATGAAGTTTTTAAATCATAAAGTGAGTCTACTCGCTTCAGCAATTACTCTCTCTTTGGCGCTCGGGGCTTGTTCCAGTTCATCGGACGACTCTCAGGGCGATAACCATGTAGAGCCAATGAAAGCTAAAGTTGTTGGTGCTTATTTTCCTGATTGGCGTATCTATAGTGATGATCCTTATACACCATCACAAATTCCGGCTGATAAATTAACACATGTTATCTATGCATTTTTAACCATGTGTGGCGAACATCCGGCTGATACTGGAGAAGAGTTACTTAAACAGATTGAAGATACCTGTAAAGATAAGCCAGATTTCACTGCGATTGTCGCTGATCAAAAAGCTGCGTACGGCTTAACTTTGAAAGATGGTAGCGAATACGAAGGGCATTTCAAGCAGTTCAAGGCATTAAAAGCGGCGAATCCGCATTTAACTATTTTACCTTCATTTGGTGGTTGGACTATGTCGCAACCTTTCCATGACATGATTAAAACCGATGCAGGGCGTAAGCAATTTGTTTCCTCTGTTATTAAGTTAATCGATGAAGTAGAGATCTTTGATGGTATCGATTTAGATTGGGAATACCCTGGTGGTGGAGGTTTAACGACAGCATCTTGGGATCCTAAAACGAAATTAAGCCCTGAAGTGATGAAGCATGAAACGAAGATGTTTACTGTCATGCTTAAAGAGCTACGTATGGAACTCGACGTATTAGGTGAAAAGAATGGCCGTTATTATGAATTAAGTGCTGCTGCTGGTGTGCCACCGACTAAAGTCGCGAATATTGATTACCCTGAAGCAAGTAAATACATCGATCATTGGTTTGCGATGACCTATGACTACTTTGGTGCTTGGAGTACCACTAATATTGGTCATCTTTCTAATTTAACTGGCAGTGGCGATCTTAAATGGTGGTCGGGTACCGATGGCTATGTTGCTAATATGTTAGAGGCAGGCCTACCTGCTGATAAGTTGGTGATTGGCGCTGCTTTTTACGGGCGAGGCTGGACAGGTTTAGAAAACTATCCAGAGGGGCGTCCTTATGCTAAAAACGAAGATGAAACCTATGCTGTAGCAGAATCTGGCATTAAGACAGATCTACCTTATCATGTGATTCAAAAAATGGTTAATGATAAAGACAGTGGTTGGGTTGAGTATTACGATGAAAAGCATGGTGCTGCATTTGCTTGGAATGAAGAGCAAAAAGGCTTTATCTCTTACGATAATGCAAGCTCTATAAAAGCCAAAGGTAAATGGGTGTTAGAGCAGGGCTTCGCAGGCGTTTTTGCTTGGGAGTTAACTCATGATAATAATAATGAGTTAACCAATGCATTAAGTGAAAGCGTAAAGCAGTAACGATACCAAACGGCATAAATAGCGGATCTATTTTACTGGCTAAAGTGACTGATCTCTTCGTTGAGTTTTTCGTAAAGGAACAACCATTTACGTTAAAGTTCTCTTTGAGTTAAGTCACTTTTCCTGCGCAAAATTTAGATCACATACTCCATTCGATTGGGATTCCATAAAATCGTAATAACAGCTATTAGCCCGAAAAAGGTTGCCATTGAAACGGCAACCTTTTTTTGTGCGTATAACATTCATTTTATCTTAATAAACACTGTGTGTTTGTAGTATCATAGCGCCCTTTGGTTTTTGAGGGTAAATGATGGCATTGGTTATTGAAATATTAGGTTGGACAAGTGTCGCCTTTTATATTTTTCTTTTGGTTTTCAATGGCATGAAAAACATGCGCTTAGCATCATTTTTATCCGTTGCTAATGATGTTATTTGGGGATTCATGATTGGTGTTTTACCCAAAGTATTATTGAACTTAGTTGTCGGCAGTGTCACCTTATACCGTTATTTGTGTGATTTTACTCGGACCCCTAAAAAGATCATTAATGCTGTATTGATTCTCATGATTGCTGGCTTATTGTATTTCCTCTATTTTGCAGCCAATGATTATCTGGCTAACCCATCGCTAGGTTTATTGCTGACATGGTTTGATTTTGTGCTAATTTTAATCGCATTAAGTGTTAAAAAAATACGGATTTTTCAAACTTTTATGCTGATTTCGGCATTTGTGGGTGGCTACGCATATTTGCTTCTCGGTATTGAACAGATGGTTGTCATTAAAAGTATTGTTGCCGGCATAACGGCTTATAAACTGTTTATTCACCCGCGTTTTCCACAATTAGAATCAAGATTACTGTTCTGGAAACGAAGCGAATAGTTTCAATCATATTTTTGTTAATCCAAGACTAGAAAATTTATTATTTTAATTGTTGTTTTAATATAAGATATTGATTTGTAATTTTAAAGGTGATGATAAATGCGACTTTTTTTTGCTCTATTATTATTTGTATTTGCACTTGAGCAATACCATCTTTGGTGGGGCAAAAATGGTGTGCAAGATAATCGCCAACTACAAGAAGATGTTGCTTTAGCTAAGGCCAGTAATGAAGAGTTGGCAATGCGCAATAAAATGATGTTTTCTGAAATAGATGATCTAAAACAAGGGTCAGATGCCATCGAGGAGCGAGCTCGCAATGAGTTAGGGCTAGTAAAAGAGGGAGAAACCTTTTTTCGCATCGTGCCTAAAGGATAAATAAAGCACTATTTATTGTTACATCGTTAGGGTCTGTTGATCTTTCAAGTTTATTTTTGCAACAATTTGTTGGCTATTGCTGTAATGACTTCGTCAATACCACGCAATACAAAATAAAGAGCCATTTTGCTGTTTATACAAGGCTGAGCCTATGCCGTGTGGTTATTCCACATCAATAGGCGAAAACGCAGTAAAAATGGTCAACAAATGTTGCCCTTCGGGTTCAACACAACACGCTTTGCCCTGTGTTAGACGAAATTCGCTTAGAATGACTAAGCCACATCTCGTCTGCCTTGCTCAAAACGCGTTGTGTTGAAAAAAATTTAAACGGCAAAGATCAACAGACCCTAGTACTAACCCCTTATAGAATTAAAAGTGAAGAATAGAATGGATGTAAGAAATATTGTTGCTGTTATTCCTGCTGCCGGCATTGGTAAACGTGTCGGCGCAAACATCCCTAAGCAATACTTATTATTGCGCGATAAAACTATTATTGAGCATAGTTTAACCCCATTTCTTGAGCACCCTGATATACAGCGCGTAATTGTTTCTGTGGCACATAATGATCAATGGTTCACACACTTGTCACTTGCTAATCATCCTAAAATAGAGGTGGTACAGGGCGGGGCTGAGCGTGTCGATTCAGTGATGGCCGCATTAAATATTATCGACGCTGATGATTATGTATTGGTGCATGACGCGGCCAGACCCTGTATCAGTAGTGAAGATATTAATAAGTTAATCTCTACTGTGCGAGGTAATCTTAATGGGGCTATTTTGGCCTGTAAAGTACGTGATACGATGAAACGCAGTAATAGCAGGCAGTCTATTGAAGGCACCGTTGATCGTGAAAATTTATGGCATGCTTTAACACCACAAATGTTCCTAAATGCACAGCTGTGCGATGCTATAAACAGATGTCAACAGCCTGAAAAAATAACCGATGAAGCTTCTGCACTTGAAATGGCAGGGGTAACTGTGAATGTGGTTGAAGGGCGATCTGATAACCTAAAAGTTACACGCGAAGAGGATTTAAAGCTAGCTGCTTTTTATCTTTCGCAAGGAGAATAAAAAAATGATTCGAATTGGTCACGGTTTTGATGTTCATAAGTTTGGCGGGCAAGGTCCAATTACCATTGCTGGCGTTAAAATCCCTTACATGCAGGGACTTATCGCCCATTCTGACGGCGATGTTGCACTTCATGCGTTATGCGATGCGATTCTAGGTGCACTCGCAATGGGAGATATTGGCCACCACTTTCCTGATAATGATCAACAATATGCTGGAGTTGATAGCCGAAAGTTGCTGAAGGAGGTTTACCAATTAGCGATTGAAAAGGGTTACCGATTGGGTAATTTAGATATGACCATTGCAGCAGAGGTGCCGAAAATGGCGCCACATATCCATGCAATGCGTACAGAGATTGCCAGTATACTCGATACCGATATTGGTAACGTAAATGTAAAAGCAACAACCACTGAAAAGCTTGGTTATGTTGGACGTAGTGAAGGTATTGCAACTCATGCTGTTGTGTTGTTATTTAAAAAGAGTGCAATATGAGTGACTTGCAACAAAGTGAAGCTGTAGAGCCCGCTTTTCCGTTAGACTTTAACTTTCTTTACGGAAAACCGAAGAGCCAAGGTATTTATAAGCAGCGCTGTGAAGATTTTGTGGTTAAGGAAGCTCTCGGGTTTGAGTTAACCGGTGAAGGTGAGCATGTTTGTTTGTGGATTCAAAAAATAGGTGAAAATACCCAGTATTTAGCACGTCAATTAGCAAAGTTCGCCGCCATCCCTGCTCGTAATGTCAGTTATGCGGGGCTTAAAGATCGTCAAGGTGATACTTGGCAGTGGTTTTCTCTCCATATTCCTGGAAAAATAACCCCTGATTTTAGCCTCTTTGAGTCACCAGGGGTGACCATTCACAAAGTGATTCGTCATCATAAAAAAATTAAAACAGGCGCTTTAGCGGGTAATTATTTTTCAATTACCCTACGTGATATCAGCGATAAAGAAGCTTTTCAAGTGGCACTCTTAAATATTAAACATGGTGTCCCTAATTACTTTGGCGAACAGCGCTTTGGTCATGGGGGGCATAATGTCAGTGCCGCGCTAACGATGTTTGAGGGACGCAAAATAAAAGATCGGTTTAAACGTGGTATGTATCTCAGTGCCGCTCGAAGTTATCTGTTTAATCACCTTGTTTCGCAGCGCATTAGCGACAACCTTTATCAGCAACCTATGCAAGGTGATTGTGTGCAGTTTGTTGGAAATCGCTCTTTTTTTACTTTGCCTGATCTTGAGCCAGATACGATACATCGTCTTCAGTCGCGAGAAGTTTGCTTAACAGCGCCGTTATGGGGGGCTGGAGAGTTAGCTTCGCAATCTGATGCTAAAATATATGAGACAGATAAATTACAATGTTTTGAATCATTACAGCGAGGTCTGGCAAAAAATGGCTTAAAACAGGAACGTCGTCCACTACTATTAGTTGCGGATAAACTATCGTCGACATGGATAGATGAACAAACGGCCCGTATTGATTTTTATCTTCCTTCTGGCTGTTATGCAACGAGTATTCTACGAGAGTTAATACAATGAGTTTATTAATTAGTAATGATGATGGTGTTTATGCGCCAGGGCTAAGTGCTTTATTTAATGACTTAAATGCTATATCTACAGTGAAAGTGGTTGCCCCTGATAGGAACCATAGTGGTGCAAGTAATGCGCTTACACTAGAAAACCCTTTACGTATTCAAGAGTTGAGTAATGGTTTCATTGCGGTGAGTGGAACACCGACAGACTGCGTACACCTTGCTTTAAATGAATTATGTGAAAGTCCGCCTCAAATGGTTGTCTCAGGCATTAATGACGGGGCTAACATGGGCGATGATGTGCTCTATTCTGGTACCGTCGCTGCCGCAATGGAAGGGCGCTTCTTAGGGTTGCCCGCAATGGCTATCTCACTGGTTGGTAAAACATATTATGAAAGTGCTGGGCATTATGCACAGTTACTAGTAAAAAAATTATTAGCCTCTCCGTTAGCCCAAGATCAAGTATTGAATGTCAATGTTCCTGATCTTCCTCTTGATAAAATAAAGGGAATAAAAGTTACCCGACTTGGTAAGCGTCATCAAGCAGAGATGATTGAAAAAGGGATAGATCCTCGTGGGCGTGATATTTTTTGGGTTGGCCCGCCAGGAAAAATTGCAGATGCTGGAGAGGGAACTGATTTCCATGCTATTGAGGAAGGGTATGTGTCAATCACCCCCCTTAAGATAGACCTAACAGCAACTGAGCAACTAAATAGATTAACGGACTGGCTGGATAGATAATATTAAATAATCAAGCTAGCTATTTAAATGCAGATAGCATGACAATAAGGAACTAAATTGCACCCATATATAGCACATTATAAAAAACTAAGCGTTTTTAATGTAACGATTAACCCTTTCATATCTGTGAATTAATGTTAATTAGAGCCTTAGCTATCTGCCTATCAATACTTAGTATTGTCGCCTGTTCATCGTCAACAGGGCCTGCGCCTGTTTCTGACATTACCAATGAAAATAAAAAATCTGGCTCGAAATTTGCAGTTAAATCTAAAGCTGTTGTGCAAAAGCGCAAAATTAGTCAAAAAACTTACACTGTAAAAAAAGGCGATACGTTATACAGTATTGCTTGGAGAGCTGGGTTAAGTGTGGATAATATCATTGATTACAATGCGTTAAGTGAACCTTATATTATAAAAGTGGGGCAATTATTACAGCTCTCGGGAAATAAGCAGGCCTACGCGAAAAAAGTTCACAGTAAAAGTGATCTATCTTCCCAAAATGTAAATAAAAACAGCAAGTCAGCCTGCACAGCTCAAAAGTGTCAAAAAAATGAGACAAACAAGGTTGCTCAAGAAAAAAGTAAAGCATATCCTGCGACTAAGACTGATAAAAAAGCAGTCAAAAATAAAAATAAAAATAAAATATTAAGCAATGAGAAGGTAAGTGATTGGTTGTGGCCTGTAAAAGGTCAATTAACAAAACGGTTCTCTGCATCGCCTTCGGGTTTGCAAGGGATTAGCATTGTTAATCAGCGTGGTAGTGCAATATATGCAGCTGCTGCAGGACAAGTGGTGTATTCCGGTAGTGGGCTTCGAGGTTATGGTAATTTGATTATTATTAAACATAATTACGATTATTTAAGTGCCTATGCTCATAACGAAACATTATTTGTACGAGAAAACGAACTGATCAAAATGGGCCAGAAAATAGCAACAATGGGTGAAAGTGGAACGGATCATGTCCACCTTCATTTTGAGATTCGTTATAGAGGTAAATCAGTGGATCCATTGCGTTACTTACCCCAAAGGTAAATAACATTCATTACGATGTCACAAAACATGGTTACCTTAGGGAGAAGTTATGGTTCATTGTGTCACTAATAAAACCGATAAAAATAGAAGTATCAGTGTAGTAAAGGGAGCATTAAGCATGGTGGAAGCCAGTAAAGACGAGTTAGCACAGGATTTGGATCCCGTTATTAGCAACGACGAAGATGAAGTGGTTGAGAGCGAGGAGGAAGTCATTGCTAATATCGGTACTGCTGATAATAAAGTGATGGATGCAACCCAGTTGTATCTTGGAGAGATAGGTTTTTCTCCGTTGTTAACTGCTCAGGAAGAGGTTTATTACGCAAGGCGTTCATTACGCGGTGATGAAGTGGCACGTAAGCGCATGATTGAGAGCAATCTCAGATTGGTTGTTAAAATCTCCAGACGTTACAATAATCGTGGTTTATCACTCTTAGACTTAGTTGAAGAGGGGAACCTTGGCTTAATCCGCGCAGTTGAAAAGTTTGATCCGGAAAAAGGCTTTCGTTTCTCTACCTATGCAACATGGTGGATTCGACAAACAATAGAGCGTGCGATAATGAACCAAACCCGCACTATCCGTTTACCTATCCATATTGTAAAAAAACTCAATGTATATCTAAGGACTGCCCGTGAGCTTGCTCATAAGCTAACCCATGAGCCCACAGCAGAAGATATTGCTAAAGAACTCGATGTTCCTGCTAAAGAGGTTGCGAAAATCCTTAAGCTTAATGAGCGCATTAGCTCTGTCGATATCCCTATTGGCAATAACTCTGACAAAGAGCTGTTAGATATTATTCCGGATCGTAAAGAGGCAACCCCTGAACACGAATTGCAAGATAACGATATGAAACTACGTATTGTGGATTGGTTAGAAGATCTTAATCCTAAGCAACGAGAAGTATTAGCAAGGCGTTTTGGGTTACTCGGCTATGAAGCTGCTACCCTAGAGAATGTGGGCAAAGAGATTGGTTTAACACGTGAACGCGTTCGCCAAATTCAAGTTGAAGCATTAAAGTGTTTACGTGATGTGCTATCAGAACAAGGTTTATCGATAGAATCACTATTTCAAGTATAAGCCTACTTTTCAGGTAATAAAAAAACGCATCAAATTTGATGCGTTTTTTGTTTTTAATGGTGGTTACACTAATTCAGAAAGAGAGAAATCAAAGGTTTGATCGATTTCGCGCAACTCTCTACTTAAGCGTTGCCTTTCTTTAATCTCCTCAATTTCACGCCATTTTCGTGTGCGACTTGTTTTCTTTTTTGGGGTGAAAAATAGCGCATCTTCATCAGACATTTGTGTTTCAAAATTAAGTGTTTGCATCTTCTATCCTCACTTCATTTAAGGTTAACTCACCAGTGGTGTCATTGCACGATACTGTCTCTATGTTGCAATTTTATTAAGCTACTTTATGAAATTAAAAAAAGAGATTCTAATCACTGATTGGATTCGCAAAAAAAAGTGAATCAACTATGCTATTTACTTAACCCCTTTAATTTGTAGGCATTTTTTATATGGCACTCCCGAGCAATTTCTTTTCAAGCCAAACTGTTTTAGTTGTTGATGATATCGACACTATTCGTAGCGCCGTAAAAGGGATGTTGCAAATGTTAGGCTGTAAAAATATTGCAATTGCCAGTAACGGTGAACGTGCCTTAGAGTTGTGTGAAGTTAGCCAATATGATTTTATTTTATGTGATTTTAATCTAGGAAAAGGCAAAGATGGTTATCAGCTTTTTGAGGAGTTAAAGCTACGTGATTTAATGAAACCAAGTACGGTGTTTATTTTGATCAGTGCTGAAACTGCGTTGCAGGTTGTGCACGGTTTAGTGGAACTTCAGCCCGATGATTATTTATTAAAACCATTCTCATATAAAAAACTCGAAGGAAGATTAGTACGTGCGCTTGAGAAACGAAAAGTATTAGGCGGAATTTATGATTGTTTGGCGGTAAAAGATTATAAAAAAGCCTTGCATGAATGTGGTAAAGCTTCCAAAAAACATCATAAATACAGTTTACCCATAATGCGTCTGAAGGGAGAGGTGCTGATAAACTTGCACCAGCCACAATCGGCTTTTGACCTTTACGAGTCGGTGCTTGAATTTCGTGATTTTTCATGGGCTAAATTAGGTAAAGCAATCGCTTATTATCACTTACAAGAATATAGCAACTCAGCAAAAATATTGAATGAACTTTGTGAATTACCTGAGACTCGTATTGAAGCATTAAACTGGTTATCAAGTATCTATGCAAAACGTGAATGCTATTCACAGGCCAAAGAGATCCTCATCGAATCAGTAAAGCTATCCCCTAAAAATATCCCTAGACAACGCGCCCTAGCGAACCTTTCTTTGATTGAAGGAGATTGGGAAATTGCACAACGGTGTTTTAAAACCGTGCTTGATAATACTCGTTTTTCAGTTCATGAGCATATTAATCATCATTTTAACTACATACATTGCTTGCTAGACAAAGCAAAGGCGAGTAATGAATTACAGCAAGCTAAAGTTTTTTCACAGATACAAGCAGTACTAAAGAGTGCATCGCAGCGCTTTAATAAAGATACCTTTCATGAATTAGAAAAGGTGGTATTTGCACGTATTATGGTGATGAAAAAACTATTGAAAAGTGCCAGTGAATCACTTAATGATTGTGACACGGAGGTGGTAGTACATTGCGGTAAAGACAGTGTTTTAGCGCTTGCTAAAGCTTGGTTTGAATTAGGGGAATATGAGAGACACGATGAAGTTATCGCCTTAATTGAGCTACCTGAAAATGATAACAGCATTGAGATAATGAGTGACTTAATGTTAGTAAATAAAGTGCAAAGTGAAAATAAAGATAAAATCGCTAAGCTACTTTCGTTAAATGAGCAGGGGATCGCGATGTTTAAAAGTGGTTTGTATCCTGCTTCGACAAGTTTGTTTATTGAGGCGCACGAGCTTATTCCAAATAATGTTGCTTTAGCGATAAACTTAGCACAATCGTTAATTAAAGGTTGGCCATCGAGCGAGCCTTTTACACAGAAGAAAAAAATTGCCAAACATTGCATTAATGTTATTGAAGCCAGTCAACTCGATGAGTTATCAAGTAAGCGTTACGATGCGATTAAACAAGAATTAAAGGCCGTTTAATGTTTAAGCAATGCGCTTTTACTTTAGTTGAGTTGCTTATTTCGTTAGCCGTTTTGATGATTTTAGTCTCAGTCGCCAGCCAGTCTTATAACCAACTCTTTACTCAACAGGCATTAGTAGCAAGTACTGAAAACCTTTATCAATTTTTAGTTTTTGCCAAATCAGAATCGATTAAATATAACCAGAAAGTGTATGTTCATTTTTGTCAGAATGGTACTAGCAACGAATGGCGCATGGCGCAGAGTGATCAGCCTGCTTGTGACTGTTTTGTTGCTAATAGTTGCTTGCTAAATGGTGTGCAACATAACCAACAACTCACAGATGGTAAGTTAGTCTTTACATCGAGCTCTGATATTAGTTTCACAGGATTGCAGGCTTCTTATAATCCAATGCGTTTTAGTGTTAATGCGGGTAGCGTAATTTTAAGCGATAACAGTGGTAATCGATTAAAGGTGATTCAGTCGGCCATGCGTTTAAGAGTATGTGCCCCAGATAATAAGCAACTTGGGTATGAGCAATGTTAAGACAAAAATATGACCCTACAAGCAAACGAGGTTTTTCGCTGGTTGAATTACTGATCGCTTTATTACTCGGGACTGTGTTGCTTGCAATGGTCATTGGTTTGTACGTGACCGGTGTTTCAACAGGCGCGAAAAGTTTAAAGTATTCTCGTTTAAGAACTGACTTACAATCCATTGTTGCAATGATGGAAACAGATTTTCGTCGTGCAGGCTATGGAGGCAGTGATTACCTTGTAGGTGCGAGTAGCAATAAAACTATCGATATTAATGCTAGTAATGATTGCATTGTTTATTACTACAACCATAACGATACTGCGACGGTTGAAAGTAGTAATCAAATGGCCTTTAGCTTTAAAGATAATACTGTAAAGTTTAAGAGTGGCGTTGGCAAAGTTGCGAATGTTGTTTGCGCAGTGACTACGGGGTGGACGGATGTATCGGATAATAATTTTATTAAAATCACGGCGCTAAGTTTGACTGAAAGCGTGACTTCTTCGGCCTCAGCGACAATGCGAAGTGTTAAAATAGACCTTAGTGGTGAGTTGGTTTCAGATAGCAACTACGCCCACTCTATTGCAACGCGCGTACAGGTTCGTAATCTAGAGTTTAATTAACTTAAGTTTCCCCTAAAATCTCATCGGTTTGTTGAATCCTAGCAAGTTAATGCTTTTCGTTTTAAATCTCTCGCCATTGCGCATTTTGCTATTATAAACTGCAATACACCTACTTTTATCCGGAGTAAATGATGAAATTTTCCCTAAATGGCCAATGGCTAGTTGATTGTATTGATGCAACTAATGTGTCGAAAAAAGAGATAAAAAATATGGATATTACCCTGCCTGGTGATATTCATAGTGCACTTATTGAAGCTGGGAAAATGGAAAATCCTTATTGGGCAACCAATGAGCAACAGGTACAGTGGGTAGGTGAGTGTGAATGGTGTTTACACCGTACATTTAAATTAACAGAAGCTCAGTGTGACGTTGCAAGCTTAGATTTATCTATCACCTATTTAGACACCATTGCAGAGGTCAAAATTAATGGGCATGTGGTAGCCAATAGCCAGAATATGTTCATTGCCTTAAATATCAATATTTTGCCCTTTGTTAATGTCGGTGAAAATCACATTGAGATTTTATTAAAACGTGCCGATTTAGCCGCTAAAGCAGAAGCTGAGAAGTTGCCTTTTCCTATTCCTTGGGCGGTCGGTAATAACCAAATTCCACATATGAATACGTTACGTAAAACACAATGTCATGCCGGTTGGGATTGGGGAATTTGCTTACTAGTTGCGGGTGTTTATGGTGATATTAGCCTAACGCCCGTTGCTAAAACCCGTTTGCTCTCAGTACAAACAGAACAAGCTTGGCAGAATAATTGCTGTCAACTGAGTGTGCTGGTTGAGTATGAAAAGCTTACTGCTGATAGTGAAAAGGTTTTAGTGCAATTTGCTGGTCAATCGTTAACGGCCTCGCTTGATGTGACAAATCCACAACAGACATTTTTGTTTAGCATAGAAGATGCTCAACGATGGTGGCCAGCAGGTTATGGCGATGCTTACCTCTATGATTTACATGTTGAGCTAGATGAACAAAGCATCAGTAAAAAAATTGGTTTGCGCGAATTACGTTTAGTGACTGAAAATGACGATATCGGCTCAAGCATGATGTTTGAAGTTAATGGCGTTGTCATTTCTGCAAAAGGAGCAAACTGGATACCACTTGATGCGATGCCGGGGCTTAATACTGATCAGCGTTATCGTGATTTACTTACCGATGCGCATGCCGCTAACATGAATATGATCCGTGTTTGGGGAGGCGGTATTTATGAACACGATATTTTCTATCAGTTATGTGATGAGTTGGGGTTATTAGTTTGGCAGGATCTCATGTTCTCCTGTGCGTTATATCCCTCAACGCCTGATTTTGTGGATAACGTTGTCGCAGAGGTCGACTACCAAGTCAAACGTCTGCGCGATCATAGCTGTATCGCGCTGTGGTGTGGTGATAACGAAGTGATTGGCGCTATAGGTTGGTACCCTGAATCTCGCCAAAATAGAGAGAAGTATGTGGTCAATTATGATCGCCTAAATCGCGCATTAGAGTCTGCTGTACTTAATGCCGATAATACTCGACGTTTTTGGTCTAGTTCACCCTGTAATGGAGAATTGGATTTTGGTGATGCTTGGCATGATGATGATCGTGGTGATATGCACTATTGGGATGTCTGGCATTCCGGAAAGTCGATTGATGCTTACACCAGCGTTAATCCGCGTTTTTGTAGTGAGTTTGGCTTTCAATCATGGCCATCATTACCGACGGTAAAACAGTTTGCACCCGTTGAAGATTGGAATATTACCTCGCCTTCTTTTGAGGGACATCAGAAAAACGGTCGTGGTAACTCAATCATTACAGAGATGTTTACCCGCTATTATCGTTTTCCTAAAAGTTTTGAGCAGATGTTATATCTTAGCCAAGTGCAACAATCGGTCGCGATTAAAACCGCCAGTGAATATTGGCGCGCCATTAAGCCTATTAATCGCGGTATTTTATATTGGCAATTAAATGATTGTTGGCCGGTAAGTTCATGGTCATCAATTGAGTATGATGGTCGCTGGAAACAGTTACATTATCAAACGGCGCGTTTCTTTGCGCCACTGCTAGCTGCCTTTGTTAAATCTGAAAAAGGGCTACGTTTGCAACTGATTAACGATAAGCAAGAAGCTTACGATGTCAGTGGCGAATTAATATGGCAATCATGGGCGGGTGAAGTGTTGCACCAAGAAGCAATTAATGCCTCCGTTGAGGCTGATGGCAATGCCAATATATGGTCATGGCCCGCTGAAAAACTGAGCGGTAGAGAGCAAGATGGCTTCTTCTATATACAGCTTAGTAATGGCGAGTTGTGTATTGATAACACCTACTTTCCTGCTAAAGCTAAGCAGTGTCGTTTTGTCGACCCGCGATTAACTGTGCAAGTATTACAGGGCGAATTAGGCGTTGAAGTGCAATTAACAACACAAAACCCAGCTTTTTTTGTACATTTAGAATATCAGGGAAAAGGGCGTTTTAGCGATTCAAGCTTTACCTTACTCGCTGGTGAAACGCGCATTATTCATTATCTTGGTGATGCTTCTGTTGAAGAAGTAAAAGCAGGGTTAACGATATATGACCTGTACCATAGTTACGCCTAGCCCATTCTATTTATCCGTTTTCATTATCAGGCTAGCATTAAGCTAGCCTTTGTTTTTTAAGGACGCGCATTTGTTTACTCTTTCAGCTAAAACATGGCTCACTACCTACTTTATTAACTTTTATTTTATTTGGGGAGTGTTCCTTCCATTCTGGGGGATCTGGTTAACAGGGCAAGGAGTAACGACTGAGCAGGTTGGGGTGTTATTTTCCATTGGCTTGGTACTACGATTTGTTAGCAGTTTAACGGTGTTGCCAAGGGTTTCAACAGGTAGTGGAACCCTTAAAGTGATTCGCTCGCTAGGTTTTATCACGTTACTGAGTTTTGCTTCGTTATTTTATTTACAAGGTTATGTTTGGTTAGCATCCCTCACTTTATTCATTAATTTTGTGATGGGACCAATGATGCCACTTGGCGATATCGTTGGCAGTCGCTTGGTCAAACAGGTCTCACTTGATTATGGCAAAGTTCGCCTGTGGGGGTCAGCTAGTTTTATTGCAGGGTCTACAACCATTGGCTGGTTGATTGTTGATTTTGGTTTGCAGTCCATTTTAGCGTTAATTGTGGCGACTTCCGTTGTAATGTGGGGGCTTTCATTGGCTAAACTTAGCCCACAACTTGTCGATCAAAACAATGTCCAGTCTGCACCTAAACAATCATTAATTAAGCTTCTCAAAAAACCAGAAGTGCTTTTATTTCTGTTAATTACCGGGATGATTCAAGGAAGTCACGGTGCCTATTATGCGTTTAGTGCTATCTATTGGGATAGCCTTGGTATTGCGGGAAATATTATCGCTTGGTTATGGGTAATTGCGGTACTTGCTGAGATTTTAATTCTCCGTTTCAATGTGCGTTTATTTTCTAAATGGACAATAAAACAGATGTTACTGCTCGGGTTAGTGGGTGGAATCCTTCGATGGTCGGTCATAGCAATGACTGATAATGTTTATCTATTGGCTGTAGTGCAAACACTTCATGGGCTTACATTTGCGGTGACACATCTGGCGGCTATCCGTTACATTAGTAAACAAGAATCATCACAGCTTGTTGCCTATCAAAGCCTCTATTCAGGAGTCGCGCTAGGTTTATTAATGGCGCTATTTACTTTTATATCAGGAATGACTTATGACGCGTTACAAGGAAACTTGTTTTTGTTGTCTACACTCTTATTATTGCCCGTTTTTTTATTAATAAAGCGTTGGCAAGTGATTGGGTGAACTTTCTACTTTTTTGTATGACTAATAGCTAGGAATAATTTTAGCAGAACCCTTGAAGTGGCATAAAATGCCCATATGTTAATTATTATACACGTTGATAAACCTCAAATAAGGAACAATTATGTTCGCTAGATTATTTATTCTTTTTACCACCGTCTCGCTACTTGAAATTTTTGTTTTAGTAAAAGTAGGTGGTGTGTTGGGAGCATTGCCAACTGTTGCTTTAGTGATTGTCACTGCATTAATTGGTTCGGCATTAGTAAGAAGCCAAGGTTTACAACTGGTTGCACAATTACAACAGCGACTCGCAAAGGGCGAAATGCCTGGTCAACAGTTGATTGAAGGTATTATGTTAATCGTTACCGGTGTATTACTAGTAACGCCTGGTTTTGTAACTGACTTGTGTGGGTTGTTGCTACTACAACCCTCAATTCGAGCGACTATTGCAAAGACAATATTAGCAAACGTTAAATTTTCATCGGCAACAATGGGAGGAGGGTTCTCGCAACATAACTCAGGGTTTTCACAATCTAACATCGATAATGACGTCATTGAGGGTGAGTTTGAACGTAAAGATAATGACAAATAAATTTTTGAGTATTATCACATAAGTAATTGTTTTCTACATTTGAACTGTAAATTAAAAGCATAAATTACTATTTTTACTTGAATTTTACATTGAATTCATTATTTTGTCACAAAGCAACACTATATTGACGCCTCTAGAAATTTTAGTTGAAAGAAAAAGGAAGTATCTGTGGATATTAAAAGTTCAATTACATTAAGAAGCTTTAAAAAGTATCAACCCCGCCAAATAGCAAAATTTGTGAAAGGTTTTTTTAACGGGCGAATTTTTATTGCAGGTTTAGGCCGCTTAAGAGTTATTGAAGGAAAGGTCGTTGCCTACCAACACCAAAAAACTGAAAAAAGCATTCTTATTGTTGTCAGCGAAATTAACAAGATAATTGCAGAGATGTCACAGCGACAATTATCAACCCGATAAGCAAACTTAACTATTTTAATCCGCATTTTTTTATGCGGATTTTTTTTGCCTAAAATAAATTTTTACTCTTGATTATCAATTGTTCATCCCCATCTCTAAGACATCTATATAGATAATTAATAGCAACCCGCATTATTAGAGGGCTTTTTGCTAAACAGAAGTCGTTAATAATTATTCGCGTCACCGAGCTCAACGTGAATGAAAATGATCTTTCTGAGCGAATAAGCGCATTTTAAAGCGGGTTGATATAACTCCCGGATAATTTTTTAAGGAATCACAATGACTATTCGTCCATTACATGATCGCATTATTTTAAAACGTACCGAGCAAGAAACTAAATCTGCTGGTGGCATTGTATTAACTGGTAGCGCAGCTGAAAAATCAACGCGTGGTGAGGTTATTGCCGTGGGTAATGGCCGTGTTTTAGACAACGGCGAAGTTCGCCCACTTGAAGTAAAAGTAGGCGATACAGTTATCTTTAGCGAAGGTTACGGACTTAAAACTGAAAAAATCGATGGCCAAGAAGTGCTGATTTTAAGTGAAAGTGACATTCTAGCGATTGTTGAATAAGGATTGGCTTCAACATTACTTGCGATTTTGTTTTTAAAATAGCCAGTTATTTAAGGCTTTTTGGAAACAATTTATCGAAAGTTATTTTGTAACGATCCCTAACCTCGACCGATTTAATGACTCTCTATAAAAATTTATTAAGGAAATAAACATGTCTGCAAAAGAAGTAAAATTTGGTAATGACTCTCGTCTAAAAATGTTAGCTGGCGTAAATGTGTTAGCTGACGCCGTTAAGGTAACATTGGGTCCTAAAGGCCGTAATGTTGTTATTGATAAAAGCTTTGGCGCACCACATATCACTAAAGATGGTGTGACTGTTGCTAAAGAGATCGAACTTGAAGACAAGTTTGAGAACATGGGCGCACAGATGGTAAAAGAAGTTGCTTCTCAAACCAATGATGCTGCCGGTGACGGAACAACAACTGCAACAGTGCTAGCACAAGCAATCATCTCTGAAGGTCTGAAAGCGGTTGCTGCCGGTATGAACCCAATGGATCTTAAACGTGGTATCGACAAAACAGTGAAGGCTGCCGTTGCTGAACTAAAAACACTTTCAACCCCATGTGCTGATTCAAAAGCTATCACACAAGTAGGTACTATTTCAGCAAACTCTGATACTGAAATCGGTGAAATTATCGCTTCAGCAATGCAGAAAGTAGGTAACGAAGGTGTTATCACTGTTGAAGAAGGTCAAGGTCTAGAAAACGAATTAGACGTGGTTGAAGGTATGCAGTTTGATCGTGGTTACCTATCTCCTTACTTTATGACTAATCAAGAAGCGGGTACGGTTGAACTTGAAAGCCCATTTATTCTTTTAGTTGATAAGAAGATCGGCAATA
Organism: Psychromonas sp. psych-6C06; assembly: GCF_002835465.1. Lineage (NCBI taxonomy): Bacteria > Pseudomonadati > Pseudomonadota > Gammaproteobacteria > Alteromonadales > Psychromonadaceae > Psychromonas > Psychromonas sp. psych-6C06. The sequence goes on from NZ_PIZM01000005.1 coordinate 146,483, forward strand.
TTCGCGAACTTTTACCAACATTAGAAGCGGTTGCTAAAGCGACTAAACCACTTCTTATCATCGCTGAAGATGTTGAAGGTGAAGCGCTCGCGACACTGGTAGTAAACAACATGCGTGGCATCGTTAAAGTAGCTGCTGTTAAAGCGCCTGGTTTTGGTGATCGCCGTAAAGCGATGTTACAAGATATCGCTATCTTAACGGCGGGTACGGTTATCTCTGAAGAGATCGGTTTAGACCTTGAAAAAGTACAACTTGAAGATCTAGGTCAAGCGAAGCGTGTTGTGATCAGCAAAGATGAAACAACCATCATCGATGGTGTTGGTGAGCAAGAAACAATTAGTGCACGTGTAAGCCAAATTAAGCAACAGATTGAAGCATCAAGCTCTGACTACGACAAAGAGAAACTACAAGAGCGTTCAGCTAAATTAGCTGGCGGTGTTGCGGTAATCAAAGTCGGTGCAGCCACTGAAGTTGAAATGAAAGAGAAGAAAGATCGCGTTGATGATGCGCTTCACGCAACTCGTGCTGCAGTTGAAGAAGGTGTTGTTGCTGGCGGCGGTGTTGCACTAGTGCGTGTTGCTGGTTTGTTAAAAGACCTTAAAGGTGATAACGATGAGCAAAATGTAGGTATTCGTGTTGCACTACGTGCAATGGAAGCGCCACTTCGTCAAATCGTCTCTAACTGTGGTGAAGAAGCGTCTGTTGTTGCTAACAATGTACAGAAAGGCGAAGGTAACTACGGTTACAACGCTGCTACTGGCGAATATGACGATATGTTAGAGATGGGTATCCTAGACCCAACTAAAGTAACACGTAGCGCACTACAGTTTGCCGCTTCTGTTGCAGGCCTGATGATCACTACTGAATGTATGATCACAGACGTTAAAGTTGATGCTCCTGCTGCGCCAATGCCTGATATGGGCGGCATGGGTGGCATGGGCGGTATGATGTAAGCCGTTTAAATATAACGAAAAGCCCCTAAAGCCTTTATTTTAACGCGCTTTTTGTTTTATTGAAAACCTCTAAATGTATGATTTTATTATATAGTTAGAGGTTTTTTTATGTCTGATGTTTAACTTTTAAAGAGAACCCTCTAAAAGGGATACTGTAGATTTAATGATTTATAAATTGTTTGGCTAGCTCTGATTATTTTCGATTAGTTATTCTTCTGAAAGAGAGTTAAACATCAACTTACAATTTATTGTCATTCAAGATTAAAGACCTGACCCACGGTACTCTAACTCGCTATGGGGCACATTGCGCCCTAGAAAGTTTACTTGTTATGTTGCTAGCTCGATCTTTTCTTTTGCATAAATCATACCTTCCATTGTTGTTATAGGCATTTTATCAGCGCTATGCCACATATCGATTTTACCTATGTTGTTACCCACCGTATAAGATTCATCGAGCTCTTGAATAACTGCTTTACACGAAATTTCTTCGATAGTTCTGCAATGATCCGAAATCAAATTTGTAATGTTATAAACGAACTTAAACATGTCAAAACCTAACTCATAGACTTTACCATCTAACTTTAAGCTTGGTTTATTACAGCACATTTCCATATTTGGAAGGATGTCATTTAGGTAGCTAAAGCACTCTGTAATAGTCGCTAGTTCCTTTGAAACAAAGTCCATTTTACGCTTATAGTCTTTCCGGCCTTCGACCACATTATTATCAATAAAAGATTTGACGCTTTTTGCGAATGTTTCTAATGGAATAATGACGTGTTGTGTATGACTCATGATTACATTTTCTTCAACTGTTGCAATAAGACGAACTTCGTCTACATCTCCAACATGATGAAAGTAATTTCTAATCAGTCTCAAAATTTTAAACTCTGGGGAGTTTTTAATATTACAGTCAAACAAATCCTTTAACTTATCAGCTAATGAATGGAGGTTGTTTAAATAGCTATATAGAGTATTTATATCTCTATCTTCAGAATTTCGAAAATCTAGAAGCTCTTGCTGACTATGATAATAGCGATCAATAAATGTATGATTTTTCATAACTCTCCAGTGCGATATAACGGCCGCATTAAGCGGACAAAATATAGATTCACTAGTTTTTTAATATGTAACAAACAATAAACTATTGTTTTGATACATTAGTTTATTGTTGTACTTTTGGTTTTTCAGGTGTAACTCAGTTACACCTAGCCTTTTTTATTAATTCGTTGACTTAAGGAGCAATAACCTTAGCTTTAAAATCGTCAAATATTACGGAATTAATTGCACGGGTTGCTGTAACTAAAGATCGAAATGTATTTACTGCTCTTTCAATCTCTGCTGTGTTTTTTAACCCATTAACTGTTGCAGAATTTAAATGTTCAAAAAATGGAATCACAGCATTTATTACGGGCTCCCAAATTTCCATACTTTGATGTGGCGAAATATTTTTCCCAAATGATATTCGAAATAAATTTGGAACAGATCTTCCTAAAAAAGTCTCTAAACACGCTGCGACTGCATATGTTGATAGATAAATAGCCCCACGTTGACGTAAAAAATCTAGTGTTTTTTCATCACCAATAGTTAAATTAGCCTTATTATGTAGTAGCTTCTTTTTAGATTCGATGACTTTAACGAGTGAATAGCAAGTTACAATATGAGCCGCTTTGGTATTATCATTAAACAACTTGTCATAAGTTTTGTTATTAATCCAAATACCAGCTTTTTTGTTATAGGCCACAATTGGTTCACCATGAAATGCTGCTAACGCTTGACCTACTGAATATGAACCAAGTAAATTTGGTCGTCTTCTAATAACTTCACCTGTACTACCTCTCCTACCTCCCTCGTATTCTGCATTAGGTATGCTTTTAAACTCTTCTTTTAATCTCTTTTGTGTTTTGTCAGTACTTCGAAAGTCAGCCGCTTCAACTTTATTTTGGCTATTGTTATAACGAATTATATTTTCGATTAAATCATGTGAGTCATTGTTTACCGCTATAAACCTTGCTTGAACCATTGCAGAAGGATCGGGTAATTTGCTTAATGAGCCAATGGCTCCTGTTGTTTGAGCTCCATTTACAATGGAAAGCCCTACAATTTTTATTTTCTGTTTGTCGACTTCAAAGCTATGTGTGAGTATTGTTAATCCGTTATTGTATGCCCAGAAGTTTCCAACATCACTTTCAATTGTTCTCCTTATGCCATTATTGATATTAGAGTCAGATGATCGAGCTCCAAGATAGTCACGTACATTTGCTGAGAATATTTTTGTTCGATGCTTTTTAAACAAACGATGAAGATCTCTAGCTTGAATTGCAGTGGAATAAGAAGACCATCCCTCAGATGCTATTTCATATCCATCTAAACAATTTAGCTCAATTTGCTCGTTGATTAAAATTGGGGTCTTACAATCTTCATACCAAGCTTGGAATGTGCTATCGCCGACTTCTTTGTGAGTAATATTTAATTTAATACCTGAATAGTCTTGATCTAAAATAGTTTTAGCTGTTTGCTGAAGAGTAATTAGCTCATTTTCGACATGGTGTGATTCAGGTAAATTATGCACATACCATAAATGGATATTCTTTATCTCACCATTTCTTATTGCTTGCCTTAGGTTAATTGCAGCTGATTTAATCCTATCAGGGACGTCATTAATATCACGTTGAAGTAGCCAAGGAAGTCCAGTATTTAAGTCGCTAGCTTTATTGGAAGGGGCTCCAATTTTGTCTTTAGCTGAATAATAACACTGCCCGATAACTGCGTATTCTTCTTCTGTATTAATGAATACCATGTCTAATTTTTTATCATCAGCCCCATCAGTTATGGCATCAGCTCCAATACTTGCTAAATCGTCCAAACCAAATTTCAAACCTAACGCAAACAACCCTAACGCGTTGTCACTATATTCACTCAAGTCAGTAAGGGCTTCATAAGCGGCTTTCCATGTAGACATACATCACCTATTTGTTGTTGTATTTCAAATGTTTGAACCACTATATCAAAAGTATGTAAATATAGATAAAGGTAATGTTGTTAATGTAATATTTGATATCTAAAAAAACATATTATATTTAGTAATGATCACTGTCTGTAGGTGGCGACTAAACTCAAAGTTGTTGTGGCTAAGTAATATTGGCCACTGATTTATAAGTTTCTAACTCGCTACGGGGGCGAAAGCGAGCGAGTACTTTTGATTATAAGTACGTACCATTTTACGTTCACATTCCCATATTTATGATCATACTTTGCATCTTTTCGATATAAATAAAATGTAGGGGATAAAGGGGGAGATTAGTCATTAGTAAAAGTAACTGGCTATCGGACGTTAGCTTGTATGGCGGGAATAGGCATAAAGTGTGTTGGATTCATTAAACATTAAACAACGGGTCTCATTATTATTTGGGGACCATAATTAACGTCGCCATTATTCTTCAGCCACAAAATCCCCACTAATAATAGATCTTCTGCTCGCGCTTTTTCGTATCAATGATCATCAAGTAAATTGCTCGCATAAAATAAATTAGCATCATAGCAGCGCAACACGGGTTTGCACGACGGACTATGTTAAAGGTGAATAACAGATGAAAAAAGCACTGCATTGGTTTAGTAACGATCTCCGGCTAGAAGATAACAGTACTTTAAGTGCACTCATTGAAAAGGCGGACTGCATTGCTTTTGTCTACGTTATCGACCCGCGTGATTTTAAACCTAATAACTATCATCATCAGCCTATAGGCAAGCATCGTTGGCGTTTAATAAGTGATTCACTCAGACAACTTGATAAGCAGTTACAAAACAAGGGGCATCAACTAACGATTTTACACGGTCATCCGGAAATGCTGATCACTAAACTCGTTACATCGCACCATATTGATTTATTAGGGTACAACAAACCCGTTGGATTACATGAAAGGCAGCGTTGGCAAACTGTTCAACAGGCTGTTGCTTACACTGAATGTATTTCTGAGTCGGATAATACCCTTTTTACAGAAGCTCAGTTAAGTTTAGAAGAAAAGCATTTTACCTCGTTCAGTCAATTTAGAAAAAGGGTAGAAAAGATGGCTATCGAGCCTTTTTTAGCGCGTCCATTGACGACCCTTCCTGCTTGCCTTGAGTTAGCAGAAAATGAGACAACTTCTATCGCTTGGCAGGCCTTAAGCCCCATTTCAGATAATGGTCATATTTTTTCAGGCGGAGAGCTAACTGCTAAAGCCCATCTCAAGCAATATTTTTCAGGCGCATTACCCAGTTCTTATAAGCAAACACGTAATGCGCTGTCAGGGTGGCATAACTCTACTAAAATGAGCCACTTTCTAGCGCTTGGCAATTTATCTGCACGTCAAATTTGGCAACAGCTTAAACACTACGAAAAGCAAATACAAAAAAATGATTCAACCTATTGGATAGGCTTTGAATTGCTTTGGCGTGAGTACTTTCAATATTTAGCGTTAAAGCTAAAGGCACAACTATTTGCTTTTAAAGGCAATGCTTCAACGGCACCGATGACTAGCTTTTTTGCAGAGCGCTTTCAGAAGTGGTGTCAAGGCAATACTCCCTTTGCGTTGGTTAATGCCTGCATGCACGAACTTAATGCAACTGGGTATATTTCAAATCGAGGAAGACAAATCGTTGCTAGTTGTTTAGTTAATGAATTAGGTATTGATTGGCGATTTGGGGCTGCTTATTTCCAGCAACAATTAGTTGATTATGATGTCGCTACTAATTGGGGGAACTGGCAATACATTGCTGGGGTAGGCGCAGATCCGCGAGGTGGCAGGCACTTTAATATCGAAAAGCAAACTGCACAGTTTGACCCTCACAAAGCGTTTATAACGCAATGGCAAGGTGAAGTGAGGCAAAGTGAACTCGATAGCATTGATATAACTGACTGGCCAATATAAGTAATCATGAAGCACAACAACATGAATAATAAAGTGCTACCTGAAAAAATATGTTGCGTCTGCCTAAGGCCTTTCACATGGCGTAAAAAATGGGCAAAAGAGTGGGCCAACGTCAAGTATTGTTCAAAACGTTGCCGTGGTAACCGAGGCAGGCTGAAGTCAAATACAATAGACAACCATTAATACGCGAGTGTGTAGAGCTGAGTTAACAAAGAAGTAATTAGCGATACGCATTAAACTTCAAATGTTTGCCTATTTTGGCTTAGTCTATTTGCGCGATAATTGGTTGGAAAAGTCAATGTATGATGACTTTCTCTCTGTAGATAAATAGAAAAGCAAGATTTGACCCTACTCCCTTCATTTGCAAAAAAGACAAGCTCACCAATGACAACAGAGTACATCAGTGAAAGTTTCTGAGTGTCATGTTTTATCTTCTAGCACATTTTCAGATTGTTACTTACGGTTAATATTGATCTTCAAACCATGATCGCTCGTATTGCTATTTTATAACTTAATATCAATGCAATACTATCAAAGCTAGGGTGAATATTATGTCGAATATCTTATTGTCAGTAGCGTTACTCGTTATGTTGTGCAGCAGCCAATATGCCTATGCTGATATAGAAGTGAAGTTTTTGGAAGGTGCACCAAAAGATAAATTTGTGTTTAAAAATACCAGCGAATGTAATTTACAAAATATTGTTTTGAAAGTGGATCTTTCTAACAGTCAAGGTGGTTTGATATTTGATACAACGGCAACGGGTCAAGGTGTGGAAGTTTTTCAACCCTTTGAAGTCACAGAGGGAGAGTTAGCTTTAACATCTTCAGGAAAAGTGAAAGATGGTGCTAAACACTTATCATTGAATGTTAAATCAATTAATGCAAAGCAGTCAGTAAGTTTTACTATTGATGTTGACGATACTCTGGATAGAAGTGAATTAGGTAATATTAGAGTGTCCGGTAATGAAATAACCAATGCAGCAGTCGACATAAACTTTGACAGTGAAGAGTCAGCTACGGCTGTATTTAATAAACAAGGTAAAGCACTTTTATTGATGCCTCAATGTACTGTTTAAGGCTAAAATCATTCAGCCAACATAAATTTACTAATAGGTTACTCAAAAATAACCTCTGTAGCCTTGGTATTTGTAGGTAAGGTATACATTATCGTTACATAATTGAATGCGACCTGTAAAAGGGGGGATTTTCTATTACTGTCTCAAATCCCCCGGAGGCGGGGTAAGTATCGGTCTCTCCTATACGTTGAGTAGAGGTCAATATTTGGATGTTGAATCATTACTTCATTGCCATTGAGTAGCTGAGTACACTGTTGTAGGCCTTGATAAAACTGGCCATCAATATTGTCTGAGGCTACCTAGCTGTTGATGAGTTCAACGAGTTTGGCTGAATGCTCTCATTGCCGTTGGTAGTGCAATAACATTATCTGCATGGTGGTCTACTTCCCAAGCGCCACTTTTTAACGATTCTTGCCCTTGGTCAAAATATACGAATTGGTATATTTTGCCTCCAAAATTGACACATGCATCAATTGTGTAAGGCTGTGTTACAGACCAAGCTTGGTAGTCTTCGCTTAATGACTGCCAAGCCGACCATGCTTTAGTCGGCAGTTCATTTTTACTCCACCATTTTGCAATATAATTTTTCTGTTGATAGCTGATTTTGCCATCTTTTAAATAGACCGCTTGTTCACCCCAAGCGGGCGCAAGTATTATTTGCTTTGACGACGCTCATAGTTGAGTATTTTGAAGTGGCGACTCAGTAATCATGCTTGTTGCAAACAGTGCACTGCTTGGTAATAATAGTGAAATGTAAATAGCTATCTTATCTAGTTTTTTCATGGATCTTCTTTGAAATATTTCCCAATAATCATCATCATATACTGCTGTATTTACCTGTTTTGATAACAGTCCCATTGCACGTGTTAAGGGGATTATTTGTAAGGTGACTGCTCACAGTTTAATTAATCACTTATTTTATAAGGTTAGGTTGAATGCGAATCTATCTATAAGATATTAAATATGCACTAGTTTAGGCACTGTATTCAAAAGATACCACTCTATTACGTCCGGCAGATTTGGCCGAATACAATGCTTTATCCGCATCAACATAAGCTTTATCGATTGGATTTTCATTAGCTATATCTAATAGTGAAATACCTATACTTATCGTTACATTGTTCCCTTTGGGAAGGAATTCAAAAGGCAGTTTACTCACCGCAATACGAAGTTGTTCTGCACGTTGTGTCGCAGTTTTTAAAGAAGCACCCGATAACAGCACCATAAATTCTTCTCCGCCAAAACGTGAAGCTATGTCTCCTTGACGGGTGTTATCTTGAATAGTCCGGGCAATAGTTTGTAGAACCTTATCACCGATAGGGTGTCCGTAATTATCATTAATCTTCTTAAATTCATCGATGTCCATGATCAAGATAGCAGATACATCTTGTTTTTCATGTAATTTAATAACTTCATGTTCTATAAACTTTGATAGGGATGAACGATTGTGTAAACCAGTGAGAGGGTCTGTGCCCGCTTGATACTCTAGTATGTGTGTTTTTTCATCTACCTGACGTCGAATATAAGTAAGTGCGATAAAAATAACTAAAAATAATACAATTCCGAGAGCACTGCCTAATAAAGCACTGGTTTTCCAGCTTTGATTAATACGGGACTGAATACTTTGAGCTGTTTTTTCTACTACTAACCAAGTATTCCAAGGTTCCATATAGCGCATCCACAACATTGCCTCATCAGTATCAAGTTCATTCACAAGAACTAAACCAGAGTTATCTGTATTGTTTAATACTGCGGTCAAATCGGTTTGCCAGAGTTCGTTTAAATTTCGTTGCTCTGCCAATAACTGCCGATTATTTGCATAGACTAATTGTCCATCTGAGCGCGACAAGTAAACATTTAATCCATCTAGACGACCATAAGCCATAAGCATATTACTGAAGTCTTCACCATTAACTCCAACACCTGTTAGCCCTAAAAAATCACCTTTTTTATCAAAAAGAGGAGTATTAACCCATATATGCAATTCATCTTTTTCTGTGTAATACCATGTATCTATATTTGTAGATTTTAGAGTGTCGCGATAAAGATAATACCAACCATCTCGCTGTACATTTTTTGGATCAAGTTTTACAACACGAGAGTCACTCGAATAGTAGGTTTCAGAGCGATCACTGACCACACTTACATCTGCTAAATCAAAGCGACTGTCCACATTCTTTAAGAACTGACGAAGGGCATCTATGTCTTTTTCGCCAGCTACAATCCAATTTCTTAAGAAATCATCGCGCTGCATTTCGTTGCTGATACGATAATATTCTCCTGCAGTTAGATCGAGGCTTGCTGATAAAGCCATACCAATAGAGGGCAGTTCATGTGTCTGTATAAAGTGCTTAATCCTGCGATTGTCTTGCCATGCATAAAAAATTGTCAGCACCACGAATGTGATAAATACTAGTAAACTTAGCTTTTGAAACAGTTGTGTTTTCAATTTACAGACTCCTAAAATACGATCCTACTAGTAGCTTGGCACCTTAATATTGATATCTGATAATTGTAGCTAATATTCAATAATATTTGCCTATATACAGGTGTTTAAAGCTATAACTACCTTTGTTTCACACTTTTGAGTAAAAGGCATTGTTGTGGCGTTCTGATTCGTTGGGGGCGTGAGCGAGTTTACTTTCTAAGGTGGAAAGAGCACAGAATCCCTCAGCTATTTAGTGATATTTATCTATTAGAGTAATACCACTTAGCTCAGTTTCTCCCCAAAGCAAGCGAGATTTAATGGTACATCCCTATTACCTAACAGAATATATTGACAAGAGTAGAGTAAACATTCTACCCTTTGGTAGAGCAAGTATTCTACCTGTGGAGGGGTTATGCTTAAAGAACAAATTGCCGCCAGTCTTGAAGAGGTGTTTAGTAAATATGGTTTCGCTGAGCCGAGCGTTGCTCAGCTAAAGACCGCGTGTAATGTTAGCCTGCGAACGCTCTATAAACACTACCCATCCAAAGAAGTGATGATAGTCGGTGCGCTGGAGTACCGTCATCAAAGATATCTCGCTTTTCTACTTAACGAGTCACCTTCTCTTGGCGTGGAGTCTGTTTTACATATTTTTAATAAACTGGAGCAATGGATGAAGGAATTTGCACCACACGGCTGCCTTTCGATGAACGCTATTGCGGCATTTCCCGATAATCTGGTGATTAGCAAGGCCGTTAAAGAACACAAAGAAGCAGTTCGCCAGTTCTTAGGTGTGCAAAGCCAGAGGGAAGATCTTTCTACGGCTCTTTTTGTACTGCATGAAGGCGTATCAAGTGCATGGCCGATACTGGGGCGAGATGCGGTAACTTCAGCGCAAAAAGCGCTATTACAACTTTTAAAGGAAAATTAATGATGATGACTATTCCAAAGACGATGAAAGGTGTACAACTTGTCGCTCACGGTGGCCCTGAAGTTCTTCAACACAGAGATGATATTCCTGTCCCAACACCAGCTTCAAATGAAGTGCTAATCCGCGTATCTGCCGCTGGCGTCAACAATACCGATATCAATACAAGGACGGCGTGGTACTCGAAAAATGAAGGCGGTAGCTCTGATGCAACTTGGTCTGGTAATCCCTTAGTTTTTCCTCGTATTCAAGGTGCGGACGTTTGTGGCACTATAGTTGCAGTGGGTGAGAACGTTGCTACAGAGCGTATCGGGGAACGAGTTTTAATTGAACCTTGTCTTAGCGAAGCCAATGGCCAAACACTTAGCTCACCTTGGTACTATGGCTCTGAATGTGATGGAGGATTTGCAGAGTACACTGTGGTTGCTACCAAACATGCCTATGCTGTAAGTAGCTCTCTTTCTGACGTCGAGCTAGCTTCGTTTCCTTGCTCTTATTCAACAGCAGAGAATATGCTTTCACGGGCGGGCGTTACGTCAGTGGACAGAGTGTTAATATCTGGTGCCTCTGGTGGTGTTGGCTCGGCTGCGATTCAGCTTGCCAAGGCTCGTGGTGCGTATGTCCTTGCCATTACTAGCCCAAGCAAAAATCAACAACTGCTAGATCTGGGAGCAGACCAAGTCATATCGCGAGATGCTGACTTAATCGAAACTTTAGGTGAAAATAGTATTGATGTAGTTATCGATCTAGTCGCAGGAAAGCAGTGGCCTGATTTTTTACGATTATTAAAACCAGGTGGTCGATACGCCGTCTCTGGTGCTATTGGTGGGGCCTTGGTTGAGTTGGATGTTAGAACGCTTTATCTAAAAGATTTAAGCTTTTTCGGTTGTACAGTGCTTGGGCCTGAAGTGTTCCAAAACCTAGTTAATTACATCGAGCAAAGTAAAATTAACCCCATCGTGGCGCAAACTTTTCCACTGGAAGAGATAAATACGGCTCAAGACATTTTTTTGAAAAAGGAACACGTAGGAAAAATTGTTCTGAAAGTATTTTAATAATAACAATTAGCTAACGGGTAATAGTGAGTGAATGGCTTTATGTTGCATGTTCAGTTCAGGGGCTATTTTTAACCATGCTCAAGCTTTTTGTTTTGCGATTAAATCAAACAAAAAATTTAATACGCGCCTTTTTCAAAACAAGCATAAGCGCATATTTATAGGTTTCTGAGGCGTTTGGGCTGTTAGCAACTGAGATCCCTAGCTCGATTTGGGAAACAAAATGCCCTAAAAGAGCTAGACTATTTCACTTTAAATTCGTGCCTTAGTTTGTTATGCCACTGCAATGATCTTCAACTACAGAGAGCACTTTATTGGCGCATATGTCTTTGTCCTTTTATACCTAATACCAAACGAAATAAATAGCTGATCTATTTTACTGGTTAAAGAAACTTACTTCTTCGTTGAAATTTTAGCAAAGGAAACAGCCGTTTACGTAAAATTTCGCTTTGAGTTAATTCACTTTCCTGCGAAAAATTTGGTCATGTATTTAATTCGATTGGTCGCAAAAGTCTATCCCTAATATTAACCTTTAAACTTATAGTTGACTTTAACTTTTTACTACTCTAATCTTTAACTTATAGTTGACTATAAGTTTGGAAGATGTATGGCAGTTAATAAGCGTGAAATTAAAACCGCACAAAATAAACAGGCAATTCTCAACAGCCTGTTAATCAGAATGGATTCAGAGGCGTTTGATGCAATCAAAATAAGTGCGCTATGCGCCGATGCTAAGCTTTCTCAGGCAAGTTTCTATAACTATTTTCCGCAGAAAACAGACATACTTATCTATTATATTCAGCTGTGGGCTGTAAAGATGCATTGGCAGATCACCTTGCATCGTCAGTTAACCGGGCTAAGTGCAATCGAAGCGCTATTCAATAGCACAGCAAAAATTTGTGCCACTCAGCCACAGTTAATGGCAGAGATAATCTCATACCAAGCCAAAGCGGGCAGAAACATTCAAATGCGCCCGCTAACTGATGCCGATAAACTGGTTGCTTATCCAGATTATAAAGCCGTAGAAACGGTTAATATCGAAAATTTAAGTGCACTATTGTCTGTGAATATTGAGCAAGCCGTGCGCAGTAATGAGCTTCCCCCATCGAGTGATACAAACAGTTTAATTGTCTCTTTGTGCGCCATCTTTTTTACTGTCCCCATTATGTTTAATCAACGTCCGCTTATTGAAATAGAAGAGGCTTATCAGCAACAGTTGAGCCTATTTCGACATGGCGCGAACAGTAAATTTAGCTAATAGACACCATATATCAGGGCATAAGGATGAAGTCGATGAGAAAAATAATTACTACGCTACTCACTAGCATGAGTCTTGCTGGCTGTATTGAAATGCCAAAAACAGTTGAGCACGATAGTAACCTAACCTTTACGCAGTTAGACGGCTATCGATTTCATACGGTTATTAAAGGGCAATCTCACTCACCCGTGGTCATCATTGTACACGGCGGTCCCGGTGCAGATCATCAATACCTCACCTCGCTAAGCCCACTTTCTAAAACCCATCGGGTTATTTTTTATGATCAACGTGGCAGTGGATTATCGCCTAGGGTTGATAGTTCGCAGTTAACTATCGCGCAAAATATAGCTGATCTTAACCTGTTGGTTGAGCATTTCTCAGCCACAAATAAAGTGAAATTGATTGGTCATTCATGGGGCGCGATGTTGGTCTCGGGGTATATGTCGACTTACCCAGAAAAGGTTTCACACGCAGTCCTAGTTGAACCCGGCATGCTTACGCCGGAGTCTGCTAAAGCATTTATTAATAAGATGAACGAATTTCAGTCTCTCTCAACGTTTTTTTCAGTTGCTAAATATATGTCTGTTTACCCCTTAGTGAAGAAAAACGATGGCAAAGAGGGTTTTGATTACGTCATGACTAAGTTATTAAATCAAAATACTAGCGGTGCACCTTATCAGTGTGAAACCGAGTCTCTACCTGCAAACGCTTTTGTCCGTGGAGGCTATGATGCCTTTAACAGTATGTTAAAACCGGTCATGGAAAATCCTGCATTATTTAGCGATGACCTTACCGATGGTATAAAAAACTATACAGGTCATTTAATGATGATCAGTAGTGAATGCAGTGAGTTTGGTTACGCGTTTCAGGAACAATTTCATCAACCCCAAATGCCTAAGCAGACGATTCACATCAAAGCAAAAAAAATGGGCCATTACATGCTGACGCTCAATCCGCAATGGAGCTTAGTGAAGATTAACCCTTTTTTGGCTAAATAATAGCTAACTGGACTCTGCTTCATATCATCAATGAGTGGGAAATGGGAGTTGTAATGTGAACAGTCAAACCTTGGTAGCAAGTATAAAGTGGCCTTTTATATCATTCATGCTATTGGCTCTTATTAGTTGCACTTTGCTACAAACAGACAAAGAGGTAATAGAGATGGACGATAAAGCGAAGGGGATTCTCAATAACCTTGTGGATGAAAAGAGCCCAGGGATTCAATATATCGTGGTTAATAAAAACGCGACTATTTTTGAGCATACTGTTGGCTTGTCTAATATTAAACAGGCAACACCCCTTAATGCTACGCATACAATGTCAGCTTTCTCGATGACCAAAACATTGACCGCTATTGCTGTATTGCAATTGGTCGAGTCTCACAAAATCAAACTCGACGATCCTGTGGCTGATTATATTGAACACCCATACAGCGAGCATATTTCAATACGCCAATTATTGAGTCATACCGCAGGTATTGGTAACCCCATTCCCCTTAAATGGGTTCACCTTAGCACTGAACATACCAGCTTTGATGAAGCCTCTGCACTGAATAAAGTACTCAGCGACAATCCTGACTTAGAAAGCCAACTAGGCACTGAGTACCGTTATTCTAATATTGGGTATTGGTTGCTTGGAAAGGTTATCGAGCAGGTTAGCGGTCAGTTATATTCTGATTATGTTAATGAGCATATTTTCGATGTTTTAGGGCTTGCTTCCAGTGAAATTGGTTTCTTGGTGGTAGATGAAAATAATCAGGCCAAGGGTTATTTAAAGAGATGGTCGTTGATGAACCTATTTGGACGATTCTTTATCGATGGGAAGCTATTAGGTGAGTATGAGGGCAGTTGGTTACATATTGAAAACGTATATTTAAATGGTCCATCATTTGGAGGTGCAATAGGCTCTGCAACTGCATTTTCTAAAATCCTACAGGACTTATTGTCCGAACAATCCAAGCTACTTAATAAACAATCGAAACAATTACTCTACTCACAGCAGCAAACCGATGCTGGGAAAAATATCGAGATGACACTTGGCTGGCACATCGGCAATTTGAATGGTGTCAGATATTATTTTAAAGAAGGTGGTGGCGCTGGTTTTCGTTCTGAAATGCGTATTTACCCTAGTAATGGGATAGCATCAGTCATCATGGCTAATAAAACGTCACTTGATTCGCGAAAAATTTTGAGTGAGCTTGATAGTTACTACCTTGAAAATCATGACTCATGTTGTGGCTAAGGAATACTAGCAAATTCAAGCTTAAAAAGCGGACCAGAGCTAATTGATAGCTCTCCACTTTAGCGTCAAGTTGCTTATCACTGACTAGCACAAAATGCACCTATTTGTTAAACTCAATATGTTAAAAAAATGTTATATTAAGGATCAAGGATGAATAAACTTACATTGGTTTGTCTAATAACAACATTATCAATCGCTGCATGTGGCGGAAGCGGCGGAAGTAGTGATAGCGCACTAACGCCAACTCCAGAGCCGGCTCCAACGCCAGAAGTTGAGATATCTACTCTGCCAAATGTTACAGGTTTTGATATTGTCAGTGACATTATTAACTTAGATTTAAATCGCGATGGACTAGAAGATTTAGTTTATGTGAGGACTCCAGAAGAGCCATATTATCAAGGTGCTTACTTTCAAGCTTTAATTAATAATGGTGATAGGACATTCACTGATCAAAGTACAACCTATTTCCCTAATTTAACAACTAATTGGAGATGGATTGAAAAAGTTTATCTTGTAGATATTAATGGCGATGGTCATAAAGACATCATCCCACATCTTGATATGGACTTTGAGAGTCCAATGCCACCACTTATTCAAGCCGATGATGGTGTGTTTTCAATGGCTAATGATCAGGTCTTAATTGATAATGCGGGAGCTATGCTTCCCCTTGATGTTGATAAAGATGGTGATATCGATATTATCGTTCGCAAAGTGGCTAACTGGGGAGATGAAACTTTACAACAGCATCAATTACAGCTACTGCTCAACAATAACAATACCAACTTTAGTGATGCAGGCATTGTTTCTACAGATACACGTATGGGGTGGAATAATGCCGCTTTTGTATATTCACCAGTTATTTTAGATATCAACAAAGATAGTTATCCTGACATTATTTATGGTGGTGCAAGGTGGGAGGGGGCTAATTGGGTGGATAAACGAACCTCTATGACCGTTTTCCTTAATAATCAAGATAATACCTATTATGAAAGTACTAACACCGTTTTCTCTGATCCCATTCCTAGTTACACTCTATCCCGTGAATTAGTTAAAGCTGATTTTGATAGCAATGGAGAGGAAGATATTTTAGTCGCCAATACAGGTTATGATGTCGAACCGTGGAATGGAGAAAACAATGGTATTTTATTCAATAATGGTGCCGGTGAGCTAAAAGAGCAACGTGGTTCTATCGAAACTCATGACTATCGTGGTATGACTCACTCGGGTGATGTCGCAGATATCGACGCTGATGGAGATATCGATATTATTTATAATGACATTTTAGGGTTAGATACTACTAATGAAACTAAAATTCGTATCTTAAAAAATGATGGAGCAGGTAATTTTACAAATCAAAATTTCACTTTACCGACTCAATATACAACAGATGGCTCTTGGGGCTCAACTGCGACTTTACTGGTTGATTTAAATAAAGATGGTTACCCTGAAATTGTATTAGGTGGAATGGGGGCAGATGCTGCTAGCTTAATAATCTGGAACGATGGCAGCGGTCACTATTAATTTTAATAACCATGGGACTTAACAGTTCCATGGTTTTCGCGAATAATAAGTAACCTTCAGTAATAAACCACTACCAAATAAATATTATTTCCAACTTATATAAACCAAAACTTTAATGAGAAACGCTTAACAAGACGCTTTATACGTCAATATCTCTCTCGGCTTAATAATGTCATTAATATCTGCATGCGGAGGCTCTGGAAGCGATAATTTCATTTTGATTAATATATGCTTCATTCATAGCAAAAGAATTAAAAAGGTGATCAGTTTTGCTTGCTAAAGTTTACGCTACTTTTACTGTGAGTGTTGAGCGAAGAACAACTCACTGTGGCATCTCACGGCTTGGTCGTTTAAAATTTCCTGTGCAATACAAGATCACTTTTTAAATTCCACTGTTATCAGTTTTTCTTATCAGCTACATAGGCATTAAAAGTGCTTAGCTTTGGCACTGTTGAAGGCTATTAATCATCGCCTGTAACAGTAAACTATATTGATCTTTACCTACCGTAATATCAGCGCCTAGGGGATCCATTGTGCCGATGGTTGCAACGGTTGTGTTTTCAAACACACTGTTCACTAATTCTGGATTGTATTGAGGCTCAGTAAATACGCAGGTCACGCCTAACTCTTTTACTGTCTGACGAATTTCAGATACGCGAGATGGACTAGGTTTAGCTGCGTCAGAAACCGAAATAGCACCAGTTGTTAGCAGTTGAAAGCGTTGCTCAAAATATTGATACGCATCGTGGAATACGATGAATTTAATCCCTTTTAATGATTGTGCTTTTTGCTCTATCTCATCGGTTAACGCATGCAAACGGTTAATTGCTTCTGTTGCATTTTTTTCATAAATAGGTGCATTTTTGCTATCCGCATGTGATAGCGTTTTGGCTATCATTTTTAGCCAAACTTCAGCATTTTTAGGATCTAACCACACATGCGGATCAAAGCCTTCGTGATGATGCGCATGTGCTTCATCATTTATTTCGTGTTTATCACCATGATGTTTATCGTGCTTCTCATCATAAGAGTGATGATCTGCTTCTTGGTGCTCATGTATTTCTTCATCGTGATGTGGGTGTGCTTCAAATGTCGCCCCTTCGCGGAAGTTATGCAGTGTTGTTCCTGCAACCGTCATCATTTCAATTTTAGTCGCGTCGTTTGCCAAGCTAGATAGCGATTTTTCAAGCCAAGGTGTTAAGCCTTCGCCAATCCAAAATACGATATTTGCCTGTGAAAGTACTTTTGCGCCCGAAGGACGTAAATGATATTCGTGAGGAGAGTCTTCAGGTCGAATTAAGAGTGCAGGCTCTCCAACTCCGTCCATGACTTGAGTCACCAGTGAATGGAGTGGCGCAATGTCTACGACGACTTTGGGAACTTGAGCGTGGACTTGTACGGTCATAGCTAAGCCAATAATAATGACCGAGATGGTTTTTCTGAACATGTGTTTCTCCGTTAACAACAAGATATAAAAAATTGGAAAGTATATATTGTTATGTTATAACATTACAATATATAGATGATTCGCAATTTACTTTTATCTCGTACCTTGCCTGCATCACCACTTACGTAGAGAGGATAAATGTTAATTTCATCACATGCATTGTCAGTGCAGTTTGGCAATCATCTTATTTTGGACCAGATCAATCTCTCGGTCAGCCACGGTGAAATAGTGACTATTGTTGGTCCGAATGGCTCCGGTAAATCTACGTTATTAAAAACCTTAATTGGCGCTGTATCACCTTCTAGTGGCTCTCTTTCACGCGCTAAAGATTTAAAAATTGGCTATGTCCCACAACGGTTACATATTGATGAAACCTTACCGATGACGGTATTTCGTTTTTTAACTCTGCCGCTACGACGTTCGAAGAAGGCAATCAACGATGCACTACAAAAAGCGGGGGTGGCGGGGGTTGAAAAACAACAGTTAATATCATTGTCTGGTGGTCAACTTCAGCGTGTCCTTTTAGCGCGAGCACTACTAGAGGAACCAACACTACTGTTATTAGATGAAGCGACTCAAGGGCTGGATCAGCGTGGCATGATTGATTTTTATCAACAGATTGATGCGATTAGAAAAGAAACTGGCTGCGCAGTCATTATGGTCAGTCACGATTTGCATGTCGTGATGCGCCGTGCTGATCGCGTTATTTGCCTTAATGGTAAAATTTGTTGTCAGGGTGTGCCTGAAAAGGTCAGTGCCTCGGCAGAATACAAAGCACTGTTTGGTTTGGATGATGAACAGGTACTCGGTGTATACCGACATTCGGTTCCAGAAAATGGCTTTTTAAGGGAGGCATTAAATGCTGGATGATTTTATATGGCGCGCAGCGCTAGCTGGAGTCGGGGTAACATTAGCAGCTGCTCCTTTAGGCTGTTTTATTGTTTGGCGACGTATGGCCTACTTTGGTGATGCAACTGCGCATGCCTCGATGTTAGGTGTTGCGTTATCTCTTGCGCTTTCTCTGCCTATTTTTCCTGGTGTGTTGTTTATTACGCTTATGATGGCTATTACCGTTTCAACGTTCAGTGGGCGAGGTTACGCAATGGATACATTACTGGGTGTGATGGCACACTCCGCCTTAGCGATAGGGCTGGTGGCCGTCTCGTTTTTGTCTGGTATTCGTTTGGATCTAATGGCCTATCTGTTTGGCGATATTTTAGCGGTGAGCAAAAATGATTTGTTGATTATTTGGGGAGGCACGGCGCTGGTCATTGCCTTGGTTACTCTTCGCTGGTCTGGCTTATTGCTTTCAACACTGAATAAAGATTTAGCCTTGGCAAGTGGCTTCTCTCCTAAACGTGAACAGTTAATTTTAACCATTGCACTCGCAATTGTTGTTGCTGTGGCCATCAAAGTGGTCGGTGTTTTGTTGATTGTGGCAATGCTTATTATTCCAGCTGCCACAGCTCGGCCTTTTAGCCGTACTCCTGAGATGATGGTGATACTTGCCGCTTTGATAGGCAGTAGTTCCAGCTTGATTGGTTTACGTACCTCCTATGTGATGGATACGCCGACAGGCCCAACCATGGTGTGCATCGCTGCCGGCTTATTTATCACATCAAGTATCGTATGGAAAGTTATGAATTGGCGTCAATAAAAGGAGAAGCAGATGGCTAGAATAATAAAGATAGCGACACAGTATTTAAAAATACAGGGAGTAAAGCACAATGAGTTTGGATTTGATGAGCAGGGCTGATGAAACGATTGAGGCGCCAGTGAACGCTATCATGCCAACAATATTGACTGATATTTATCAGCCGCAAAACAATATTTCGATTTGGGAGCGCACGCTACCCACTTCATTAACTGACAATATCGAGCAGATGTTAGTGCAAGATAGCTCAATAGCGATAGTCAAGGTTGTCACACCAGATGATGTTGCAGATTGGATCCAATATAAACTTTCTGGGCATGCCTGTGCAGATGCATTAAGCGAAGATATTGCCTTAATCGTAGAGATGTTTTGTTGCTTGTTTGATTTGCAACAGGTTGGTTTACGACTAACGGCTCTAGACAAAGCAATGTGTCCCAACTTTCATGTTGATCATGTTCCGTGTCGCCTTGTTTCAACTTATGTTGGTGCTTCTACACAGTGGTTAGATAAAGATGATATAGAGCGTGTCGAACAAGATACGACCAGTTTGAAAGTCTCAGGGCCTTGCGTAAGTTTCTCTAATGAAGGGGCCGCAATACAACAAATGCAGCCCGGCGATGTGGCGCTGCTCAAAGGGACTGGGTGGGAAGGCAATGAAAAATCGGGCTTAGTACATCGTTCTCCTGCGCTCGTTAATGAACGACGATTATTACTGACACTCGATATTGTGTAATCACCGAGAAGCACTTAATTACGGTGCCTATTGTCATCATCTGCTAACTTTTTTATTGGCCTGACGTCGAGTTGAGGTTATTCATTTACACCAAAGGATACGCTGAAATATTATGTCCGACACTGTTATTAAAAATGCCCGTATTGTTAACCAAGGCAGTATCATTGATGCTGACCTCCGCATTGTTAAGCAAAGAATTGAGACTATCGCACCAGAGATAGTTATCAAGCCAACTGATCATATTGTAGATGCTCAAGGGGCTTACTTACTGCCTGGAATGATTGATGATCAGGTTCATTTTCGTGAGCCTGGTTTAACCCATAAAGGCTCTATTGCGACAGAGTCTCGAGCTGCTGTTGCGGGTGGCATCACCAGTTATATGGAAATGCCAAATGTAAATCCAGCCACAACAACAATTGAAGCATTAGAGCGTAAGTTTTCTATCGCTAAACAGAGTTCATTAGCGAACTACTCATTTTATCTTGGTGCAACCGCGGATAATCTTGATCAAATCAAATTGCTTGATGCCCATAAACACTGTGGCGTTAAGGTGTTTATGGGGGCGTCGACGGGGGATTTACTGGTTGAAGATCCACAAGCACTAGATGCTATTTTTCGTGATTCTCCTGTCTTAATTGCAACGCATTGTGAAAGCGGGCCTGTCATCGCAAGAAATACAGAGAGAATGCGACAAAAAACAATACCTTTCACTATTGAAGATCATCCCGTGTTACGTGACGATGAAGCTTGTTTTGCATCCTCTTCCTATGCAGTGGCACTTGCAAAAAAACATAATAGCCAATTGCATGTATTGCATATAACAACAGCGAAAGAGCTGGCTTTATTTGAAGCAGGGCCTATTCAACATAAGCACATCACCGCAGAGGCCTGTGTGCATCATCTTTGGTTTACGAATCAAGACTATGCCACCCTTGGGAATAAAATTAAATGTAACCCCTCTATTAAATATCCTGATGATCGCGCAGCGTTACTCAGCGCATTAAACAGTGGGAAAATTGATATTATTGCAACGGATCATGCACCGCATACTTTAGCAGAAAAACAAGTACCTTATGAGCAAGCACCTGCAGGGTTACCTTTGGTGCAACATGCGTTATTAAGTTTATTTGATCATGTTAAACAAGGGAGCATGACTGTCGCTCAAATTGCTGAAAAAACAGCTCATAACCCAGCGATTCGTTATGCCATTAAAGACAGAGGCTTTATCCGTGAAGGTTATTACGCGGACTTGGTGTTAGTGGACAGTAAAAAGCAAACGCTAGTAAGCGATGAAAACAGCCTTTATCATTGCGCTTGGTCCCCATTTTCTGGGCATCCCTTTTCGGCTCAAATAAAAAATACTTGGGTAAACGGACATTTGGTGTATGACAAGGAAACGATCATTGATAAGCAAAGCGCAGCGATGCGTTTGTTATTTGAGCGATAATTAATAACATAAACAACTATTATTCGATTTCGATGAATGAAGTGAAATGGACAGTGGCTATTAAACATTAAAAGTTAATAGCCACTATCAAATGTACGAACTATTTAGTCCATGCAAACGGTGCAAACATCGGATCAACCTCGGTATCAGCAACATGATTGACGTAGTTGCTGATCACTTTTTGTGATAACCCAAGAATAATCTCTAAGACCTGTTGTTGCTTATAACCTGCATCAAAGAATACTTTCATTTGCTCCGCTGAAACATTACCGCGTTCACGTACCATCGCTAAGGTAAAATCATGCAGTGCTTGTAGTTTTGCACTTGGCATCGCTGTTTGATTGCGTAACGCATCAGTTAACAGCGGATCAACCGACATTGAATTCGCGATAGCGGTATGCGCAGGTACACAGTAATGGCACTCATGTTCCACATTAATCGTTTGCCAAACAACGGTTAACTCTTCGGCATTAAATGAGGTCGCAGTGAAGGCTTGATGAAGTTGCTGATAAGCCTTTAATGTTTCAGGTGACTCGGCCATTACCGAGTACAAGCCTGGAATGGCGCCCATTTGCTTAGCGGCTCCCGCTAAAATTTCTTTACTTTGTTGAGGTGCTGTTTCTACGCTATGTCGTTTAAATTCACTCATAATATTTACTCCTAGTAATGTATCGGTTGTTCAGTACGCTTTGTTGATAGAGCAACTATAGAAGTAATTGAACGATCGCTCAAGTGTTATTTTGAACAATCGTTCAATTTCTTTGTTTCGAAATTTATCTGTGTGAGTTGTTTTTAAGAAAAGTGAAAGTGAATGAGCTACATTTGCTATTAACCTTTACCGCTATGCAATTAATAACTATAATTGAACGACTGTTCATTATTTGGGCGATGAGAGAAAATAGGTAGTGATATGGCAAAGACAGCAAAGTTTGTGCGAAACGAGGTGGTTGATAAAGCAACACAACTTTATTGGAAGAAAGGTTTCCATGCGACTTCGATGCGTAATCTCCAAGATGAGATAGATATGCGCCCGGGCAGTATTTATGCAGCCTTTGGCAATAAAGATGGGTTGTTTAAAGAAGCACTAAGAAATTACACGGATATGGGCATTGCACAGTTGCAGCAATATCAGCAGATGCATGGCTCGCCTCTTAAAGCACTTAGTGAATTTGTTAAAGCGCAGGTGATAGATACGCAAGATAGTGCGCCTAACGGTATCTGCATGTTATCGAAAACCATTGCTGAATTAACTGATGATAACCAAGAACTCATTGATATTACGCGAGGGCATTTACGAGAAATCGCTAGCGAATTCGTTAATTTGATTGAAAAATCACAAGAATTAGGTGAATTGGATAATAAGCATAGTGCTGAAGATCTTGCTAACCATTTACAAGTGCAAATCGCAGGTTTACGTACCTTTGCTAAAATCAACAACGATAAAAGCCTGCTAAATAGGATGATCGAGAATATATTTATCCATTATCCTTTTAACGGTCAATAAGGGACGATATGCGACACGCTGTGATTGTATTTGATATTAATGAAACAGTATTAAACCTTGCCCCTTTAAAACCGAAATTTGCACATTACTTTGGTGATAAAAACTATGTCGACACATGGTTTTCAATGTTGCTACATTGTTCGACGGTGTGTGTTATTACCCAAGTAAATACTGATTTTAAAAGCTTAGCTGAGACAGCGTTATATTCTTTGGCTGCGAAATTGAACCTGTCATTAAGTGAACAAGATTGCCAAGATTTACTGAGCACATTAGCAAGTTTACCGGTCCATGAAGATGTTAAACCCTCACTTACTAAACTGCGCAATGCAGGCTTTAAATTGGTCGCATTTTCCAACTCATCAACCACATTACTGACCTCTCAATTGCATAACGCAGGACTCAATAGCTATTTTGATGACGCGATATCGGTACAAAATTCCGGAACATTTAAACCCGCCGCCGATGCCTATCAATTTGTGTTAAAACAGCTAAGGGTCAGTGCAAGTGATGCGTGCTTAGTAGCTTGCCACGATTGGGATATACAAGGGGCACTCAGTGCGGGTTTAAAGGGGGCATTTATTGATCGCGCTAGTATGCGCTATAACCCGGTTTATGCTAAGCCAGATATTTGCGCGACGAGTATGGGAGAAATTGCTGATAAACTTATTACAGTAAACATGGTTAAGCCCATTGAAGTTAGCAATGGGCTTTAATGTATTATTTTAGTTTAACTGAGTTGCTGATAAAGACTGGCGTAATAAGCATCGTTCAACAATAGCTGTTGATGTGTGCCAGAGTCGCGTAATACGCCGTCCTCCATTAAGTAAATTTTATCCATTTTACTCATCGCGGTAAGTCGGTGACTGATCATCAATAGGGTTTTATCTTTGGCAAACTCAAATAAAAGCGCTAAGATTTCTCGCTCTGTGCGTTTATCTAATCCTTCCGTTGGCTCATCAAGCAATAACAGTGGCGCGTTGCGTAATAATACACGTGCAACGCCAATTCTTCGTTGTTCTCCACCTGAAAGTTGACGACCACCTTCACCTATCCAAGCATCTAGTGGGTTACCGCCCTCGGTTAAAGTGTTTAGCCCAACCTTATTTAATATAGCAATAAGTTGCTTATCGTTGTTATCTTGTGCTGCTTTGTTTGCAGCATAATCATTAAACTTAGGTAATTCCGGTTGTGCAATGATTAAGTTATTTCTCAATGTATCGGTGAACAGATAGATACGTTGACTGACGATAGAGATGCCATCGGTTAACGCTTGTTGACTATATTGGCTGATGTCGGTCGCGTCGATTTTAATGCTCCCTGCATTCGCTTGCCATTCTCGCGTCAATAGGGCGAGTAAACTGGATTTACCACAGCCTGTTTGGCCTAATAAAGCCACTTTTTCACCGGCGTGAAGCGATAAATTAACCCCGTTAAGCACCATTTGATTATCATCTTGGTAGGAAAACGTAACCCCTTCAAGGGTGAGTGCGCCTGTTGTGATTTGCTTATTGCTACTGTCGTTAAATACGATATCGGGTGTTTGCTCAACTAATTGGTTGACGCGATTAGCCGCGTTTACACAGGCAGATAGATGCTGAAATGCGCCAGCAATTGGCATTAACATCTCAATGCAAGCAAGCGCCATAAATGCAATTAGGGCTAGCATCGCTCCCGGCGGTTGATGCTCTCCTACGCCAGAGGCTGCCACGTAAAGAATCAAAAATACAATCAAGCCATGTAAGAAAATAAGCATCGCTTGGCTTAGCGCGACCACGTGGTTAATGCGTGCCTGAGCAGCTAAAAGCTGTTTTTCTGTTTGATGTAGTTGGTCACGAAAGCGCGTCTCGGCAGCAAATAATGAGATTTCAGCTAATCCTTGGATATATTCCAGTATTTGTACGCGAAATAAACGTTTACTTTGTAGTTGTTGGATACCAGGTTTTTTCCCCAAGGCATAAAATAACCACGGCATGACTAACCAAATTAACAGTAAGCTCGCTGTCAAAATGAAGGCTAATTGGCTGTCTATCCACGCGACAAAAAAATACAAACCAGCGAGCGTAAGAAGTGAAGCCAGCATCGGCGTAAGCAGTCTTAAATAAAGGTGATCTAAGGTGTCGATATCGGCAACCAGACGATTAAGCAGTTCACCTTGGCGAAACCCCTGCATATTGCTTGCACTGAGTGGTAAGACTTTACGCCAAGCCCAAACACGTAGTTGTGTCAGCAGTTTAAAGGTCGCTTCATGCGTTGATAATCGTTCGCCGTAACGACTTGCTGTGCGCATAATGGATAGGAAGCGTACGCCACCACCGGGGGTGAAATAGTTAAATGCTTGCGCTGTTACTAGCGTTAACCCCGCCACTGCAGAGGCTGAGATAAACCAACCAGAGAGTGATAATAACCCGATTGCAGCCATCAGAGTGACGATGCTTAACAATAGGCCAATCGACATCATTAACCATTGGTGTTTGAAGAGTTTAATAAAAGGTAATAAAGACTTCATTTTGCTACCTCGCTTGACGGGTCACGTTCATCGCGTTGCATCTGTTTAAATAGACCATCTATTTGGTTTAAGGTATCAAAGTTACCCTGTTGAACAATCGTGCCTTTATCGAGTACTAGTATGTTGTCCATTTTTGAAAGCTGATCTAAACGATGCGTTACTATTAAGCAGGAAGCGTTTGCCATTGCGCTGTCTAGGGCGGTTAATACCGATTGCTCGCTATGCCTATCGAGACTAGCGGTAGGCTCATCAAGTAAAAAAAGTGAAGCTTGTTGCCCCAGCGCGCGTGCTAAAGCGATACGTTGTGCTTGCCCGACAGAGAGGCCACTCATCTGCTCTCCGATTGGATGCTCAAGTCCAAGTGACTGCTGATTCACAAAGTCGAGAATTTTTGCCTGTGATAATAATTTCATGACATGATCATCATCCATATTGGGATCCGCCATGGCGACATTATCGCGTATTGTGCCATGGAATAACTGTGGCTCCTGGCCAAGCCAAGCAAGGTGTTTGCGCCAGTTTGCTAAAGAGAGCGATTTTAACTCCATGCCATTAATGGTTAATGAACCTTGATAGGGCAAAAAACCTAATAACCCATTGAGTAAACTACTTTTTCCTGCGCCACTTGGGCCGACAACAGCAATATGTTGACTACTTTCAAGGCTAAAGTCGATCGGTCCAACTAAACAAGTGCCAGAATGGCTATGCACACTGAATGACTTGGCAACTATTTGAATACCAGATTGACTATCAATAGTCAGGTCTGCCTTTATGTTGTTTGAGTTGGCGCTATTGGGAACTTGGTAGTCGAGCAATTTCATTAGCTCTTCAGCCGCACCAATTGCCTGTGCTTTTGCGTGGTAATGCGTGCCCATATCTCGTAATGGTTGATAAAATTCAGGGGCAAGCATTAACACAAACATGCCGACAAATAAGCTAAAACCGTTGTCATAGTCGCCAAAATTAAGGTGGCCTAAAAAACTAAAACCGAAATAGATAGCCAGTAACGCGATAGAAATAGCACCAAAGAACTCTAATACCGCGGAGCTTAAAAATGCGATTCGCAATACGGACATGGTTTTTGAACGAAAAGATTCCGATGCATTTTCTATTGCGATTCCCTCTGCGTTACCACGATTAAAGAGTTTTATGGTTTTTAGCCCTTTTAAGCGATCCATAAAATGACCGCTGAGTTTGGTTAAGGCAGAAAAGTTTTTGCGATTGGCATCTGCCGCGCCCATGCCAACGAGTATCATAAATAATGGAATGAGTGGGGCGGTTCCTAATAAGATAAGGCCAGCAGCCCAATTCAAAGGAAATACCACCATTAAAATGATGATGGGAATAAAAGCTGCTAATAACATCTGTGGTAAATAGCGAGCGTAAAAGTCATGTAGGTTTTCTACCTGCTCTAACACAATGGTTGCCCAACTTCCTGCGGGCTTCCCTTTAATAAAAACGGGACCTAACTCGCTGAGCTTATTAAGTACTGCATTGCGAATATGTAAGCGCAGTTGTTTTCCTGCTTCAAAACTACTTCGCTCTCGTGCATAGGCAAGCATTGCTCTGATAGGAAGCAATGCTAATAGGTAAATAAACTGATCAGTAAAGTTAGCTTTTGGTAAATTAAGAATAATGATTCCGTGCAGAATCGTGGAGATAAGGTAAGCCTGCAAAATAAGGCAGGCACCCGTTAATAACCCCATCAGTACCGTCAAATTAAGGTAGAATCCACACTGTTTTTTTTGCAACTTTAACCATAACGCGAGTTGCTTTTCTAAGGGCTTATCCATCTGTTTCCTATGGTTACTGGTATTTCCGCGAATTTCGGCGTTAAATCATCTACCAATAACCCGTTATTGCGACGATAATTTGCCTTGAACTACGCAAAACTAACGGCACTGTATTATAAAAGTAGCAACATCATGATTTTAAACGCCATAACGCTTCCATTAACCAGAATTGAGGTTATTTAGGTGATAAGTATCTCAGCCTTAACTGGTGAAAGAAACATACAAATACCAAAATAGTTATAAATTACATCACTGATTTGTAAATTGTTTTTTGATGTGTTTTGTTACCTTACTAAAGTTCAGTTTAGTAAGTCACTTTAGCAGTAAATAGAGTGCGCTAAATTTATTTATTCACTGCTGTAAAAACAGACAAAGATCGCTTTTTTATAACTTTAATTCCTCAATTATGACAAACAAACTTGAATTACTGCTGTGAAACTGTATTGTTGAGTTGTTAATTTCATATTTTATTAAGCACAGGAAGTGTTTTTAATTAACAATCAAATAAACTATCGGAATCAAGGAAGATATTGATAGCGTAATTTACTTATTTAAGTTGTACCTTAAGCAAATTACCCCTCTCTATTTTATGAATCTAAGTTGTTTGACTTCCTTTGCTTGATCGAATGTACTCTTTAATTTTGATCAAGGAAGATATAAATGTTTACATTTACTCCAACAAAAAAAGCAGTATCAATTGCTTTATTTACAGCGGGTGTGTTTGCGAGCTCTTCAGCACTAGCTGCTACTGAGTTTGTTCCTGGTAAAACAAAGGTTGCTAATGGCGATGTTGTTTCATACCAAGGTGAGTGTTATGAAGCTCAAAACAGTCCTGGTACATGGGAAACGCCAAGTGCCGCTGCTACATGGTTCTGGACTTCAACTTCATGTGGTGATGTTGAGCCTACTGCAACGCCAGTTCCTACTGCAACACCTGCTCCAACTGCTACTCCAACAGGTTCTCCTGAACCGACTGCAACACCAACACCAGTTGTTGGTTCAGGTTGGGATGCTAAAGGCATTTACAATACGGGTGATGAAGTAACACATAATGGTAATACTTACGTTGCTGCTTGGTGGACTCAAGGTCAAGAGCCTGGTACTACTGGTGAATGGGGCGTTTGGAAGCTTCAAGGTGGTTCTGTTGTAACTCCTGCACCGACTGCTACTCCAGCA